>DXDD01000046.1 GCA_019115665.1 Candidatus Eisenbergiella pullistercoris
ATCAGGGAAGCGGTGGAGCAGGCTGTGAGCGAATGCATCCGGGAGGGAATCCTGGCGGAATTCCTGCGCAGCCAGAGATCGGAGGTAGTAGCCATGTCCATCTTTGAATACGATCATGAAGTGGAAATGAAGAAGCTGACAGATGAACTCCGGGAAACCATAAGGGCCGAAGAGCATGAGAGGGCTCTGGCAGAAGCCAGGGCAGAAGCCAGAGCGGAAGTACAGGCAGAAGCCAAAGCAGAAGGACGGGAAGAAGGCAGAGCAGAAGGACAGGCGGAAGCCAAAACCCACTTTTTACTGCTGGTTCTGAAGCTCCGCGGCGCTGTTCCGGAATGGCTGGAGGAGCGGATTCTCGGGGAAACGGATCCAGAACTCCTGGAGGACTGGATGAAGGCGGCGGCCGACTCCGTTTCTGTGGAAAATTTCCTGGAAAGGACAGGTCTGAAGGAGTCTGTCTGATCAGCTTCGCCGTTCTTTTCTTCCAAACAGTTCCAGAAGCACCACAAGGGAAAGCGGCCCCTTCAGGATTCCGGACAGGCCAAACAGCTTCACGCCCGCATAGACGGACAGAAGCATGAAAACAGGATAAATGCCGGTCCGCTTTCCCATCAGCTTCGGCTCAAGGAATTCCCTCTCGCCCATGCAGACCATATAAACTGCCAGGCACCACAGAGCCAGGCCAGGCCGGCCGTTAACGAGCTGCCAGAGCGCTGTGGGAATCAGGATGATGCCTGTTCCGATAAAAGGAAGGGCGTCCAGAATACCGGCAAAGAAGCCAAGCACAAGGGCGTTTTTTACCCTGCCCAGCCACAGAAGCGCACATGCCGTTCCCATGATCACCAGAAGGATCAGCGCCTGCGCCTTTATATACGCTGCCGCCAGACGGAAAATCCGTTCCGCCGTCTTCAAAGCCGTGCTCAGAATCCCTTCTTCCGATCCGTCCGGATCCATGCCGTTGTCCGCCGAATCCCCGGCTGATTTTCCCGCCTCCGGCCCCGTTTTCTGTCCCAGGCGGCGCATCAGGCCGTCATAATCCCGGCACAGAAGAAGCGCCGCAATGAAGCTTACGCCCAGAAAGGCAGCTGCGGAGATCAGCTTTTTTCCGTACCACCAGGACTCCTTCATCAGGTTCGGCACCAGCTCCACCCGGAGCTCCTCAATGAAGATCTCAGCCCGTTCCAGAATTACCTGCTCTACCTTCCCGGCGTCCAGTCCGAAATGCTCCTCCATAAACATGCAGCAGTCTCCGAAAAAAATCTGAAGCTGCCCGCCCACCTGTCCGGAAATGCCGTCCCAGTTTTCCACAAGAGCTCCCGCCTGTCCGGCCGCATACTGCAGCAGCGCCGCCAGAATGCCAAGCGCCGCTGCGGCCGCAAGGATCAGCGTCAGAGCGAGCAGAAGCTCCTTTCTGATACGCGTCCGCTTCTGCATACGGTTCAGCCATGGATTGAGGAAGCAGACAATACAAAAAGCGAGCAGGAATGGCGAAATCAGCGGGAACAGATACTGAAATCCCACATATACGCCAATTCCTGCCGCGCAGACAGTCAAAATTTTTCTCTGTTCTTCCTTCCGGACAATTCCCATACCAGCCACCGCTCCCTGACGCTCTTTTCTCTCAGGAATTAGTGTGGATGGCCCGCAGCGAAACTACTCTGGTATTTCCTGCCTTTCCACCCTTTCTTTTCTGCCGCCTCCTTCCCGCACGCTCCGCGCCGTCCGCTCGGAAAGACCGAGGATCAGGAACAGAAACGGCGTGCAGCAGACCTGCTGATAGCAGAAAAAATTGTGGGCCGCATAGGAGCATATGGCAAGAAGTCCCATCAGAATCTCCGGATGCGTCTTCCCGATCCGGTAAAAGCGCCGTGCGCCCGCTCCAAGCAGAAGCAGAAACGAAATCAGGCCGCCGGCTCCGATGCAGATCAGCAGATTCAGAAATTCATTATGAGCGTTCGTCAGCACATCCGGCTTCCAGTAATCGTTCAGAAGCTGCGCATATTCCGGCACGCTGTAGCTGTAGGCCATAAAGCAGTCCGGTCCGACGCCGACGATTTTATGAAGAAGAGGAAGGCCGGAAAAGATCCGGACAGCCATCTTCCAGTTAAAGCCTCTGTTGCTTCCCCATTTATCGTTAAACAGCAGATACTGGTTATCGCTGGAAATGCCGAACCATTTTTCCAGAAGGCCGGAGGTGTTCAGCGCGATGCCGCCGACCGCCGCAAGAAGAAGACCTCCTGCCAGAATACAGGCCGCCAGAAACAGCCTGCGTCCTGTTTTGTCCCAGGATTTTTCCAGGGAAGGTCCCTTCTTTTCCTCCGCACGCAGAAGCAGGATATAGAACGCCGCGCCGAAAAGCAGCAGGATCCAGCTGAGGATCCCCCTGGAAAAGGCCTCCGACAGACTTCCCAGCCGCACCGCCAGCTCCGGAAAGCCTCTCTGCAGAAACCCGGCGGCCTTAAAGGAAGCCGCGCAGAGAATCACCGCCTCCAGGAACCGCTCCATCCGCTTCGGGGATGCGCAGGAAGCCAGAAACAGACCGAACAGCAGCGCCGCAAGAGCGGCAAAAGCGCTGTCGCTGTTCTGCGTCACCAGCGTCAGGAAGCCCAGAACACAGTAAAGCCCGGAGATCACCCGGACCTTCGTTTTCCCGGAAGCGTAAAACACACACAGGCCAATGGGCAGCACGGTGCACACAAAGCTGGAGTACCAGGTGGCCTGCCCGATGGTGGAGAGGAAACGGAGTCTGGTGTCCGCATCCAGCCCCTGATAAAAGCCGAAGGGGTCGATGGAAAATCGGTGCAGGACTCCGACCAGGAAGGCCGCTGCGGAGCCCAGCATGGCTCCCGCGGCGATCAGCCTTTTTCTTCTGAGCGGAAATGCGCGGGACATCAGAAAATAGGCCGCGATCATCAGAAGCTGGGTGCGAAGCCCCATGTTCCAGCCGCCCACGCCCGCCCAGGCGTCCTCTTTAAAATCGCTTCCAAGGAAGGAAAAAAGGTTGAACGCAAGATAAGACAGCATTCCCGCATCCAGCCAGGAAACCGACGGCTTCTCCCTCCGGCCGCAGACCCATTTCAGAACGACATACAAAAGTCCCAGTGCCGCGCCGGGAACCAGGAGCAGAGTGGATACGCCGGAAAAAAAGGAAAATTTGTAAGCGCCGATATCCTGATACCGGTTGATCACATAGACCGGAAATACGGTGAGCATCAGAAACGCCCAGCAGACCGTCAGAAATTCCATGCAGTCCTTCACATTTCCCAAAAGCCAGTCCGGTCCCCGCCCGCTTTCGGGGTCTTTTTTTTCTTCGTTCCCCTCTTCCCGGTTTTCTTCCGGGGCTGCGCTTTCCTGCCTGCCCGGCAGGCCCTCCTTTACTTCCATGGAAATTCCTCCGTCTGAAATACCGTTTTCTTTCCTGCCGCCGGATGCACAAAGCTCAGCCTGCAGGCGCACAGGCAGAGGGAACGAATCCCAAGGCTCCTGGAACAGGCCTGGCTCTGCGCGTTTCCATACCGCATATCTCCAAGAAGCGGGAGTCCCGCATGAGAAAGCTGAACACGGATCTGATGATGCCTGCCCGTATGCAGCCGGACAGATACACAGGCGATCCGGCCGGCCGGCGTTTCCCGCAGTTCCAGACAGCGAAGCGTCAGATGGGCCCGCTTCGCTCCCGGCGTCTGCGCGCTTACCACCCGGGACAGATTCTGTCCCGGCTCCTTTTTCAGGAAATCGATCAGTTCCCGCTCTTCCTCATGCCGCGGGGATGGCTGCGAAAGCGCGGAGGAGGACATCTGCGGAAATACCCGGGAAAGCGCCTGCGCATCCTCTGCCCAGACCAGCGCGCGGTATTCCTTTTCCATCCCGTCCCCGGCGGCCTGCGCGGAAAGCGCCGCGGCGGCCTGCGGCGTTTTCGCAAAAACCAGAAGTCCGGAAACCGGCTGATCCAGCCTGTGAATCACTCCCAGATAGGGCGGCTTCCGCATTCCTCCCGCAGCCTTTCCCGGGGAAGCGGCCAGGTGATTCTTCAGCTCGCTCACCATATCCGCCTCACCCGGACGGGCGCTCTGCACCGCCAGCCCCGGCGGTTTGAAGCAGACCAGAAGCTGGTCATCCTCCGAAAGGATCCGCGTTTTCATGCTCCCCTCCGTTCTGCGCCGGCTCCGGCGGCCGCGGCGTCCCGCCTCTGCAGCTTCCGGTTCAGCCGCTCCGAGACGATAAGCATGAGAAGCGTAAAGAACAGCAGATACCAGGCGAACAGACCGATCCCCAGCACAGACGAAAGCACGCCGAACAGGGGCGGCATGAGCGTCGTGCCCACATAGGCGCAGGCCATCTGAATCCCGATCACCGCCTGGGAATGGTTCCTTCCAAAGCGGTCCGGCGTGGCATGGATGATGCAGGGATAAATGGGCGCGCAGCCCAGACCGATCACAACCAGACCGACGAGCGGGATCAGATCGGCCCGAACCGGAAGCGCCACCAGCGCGATCCCCAGAAGCGCGACCCCCGTTCCCAGACGGATCATCCGCTTATCTCCCAGCCGATCTGAAATGAAGCCGCAGAAAAAGCGGCCCGCCGTAATGCCGATGCAGAACATGGACGCAAAGCGCGCCGCCACGGACGCCTCGATCCCGCGGAACTGCACCAGATAGCTGCTGGCCCAGAGCATGGCGGTCTGTTCCAGCGCGCAATAGCAGAAAAAGGAGATCAGGACCAGCCACACCCCGTCCAGACGAAGCGCCTGCATAAGCGTCAGAGGCCTCGCGTTTTCCTCCGGCACAATGCTTTCCTCCGTCATGAGGCCCTCTTCTGCCGCACGGCTTCCCTCCGCCGGCGCGCCCGTTCCTGCGGAGCTTCCCGCAGCCGCTCCTTTTGCCCGCTGTACCTTTCTCCATATCGGAAGGCTGCAGATCAGGATCGCGGCCAGCCCCAGCTGAAGGAAGGACACCGTGCGGTAGCCGTTCTGCCAGCCCAGCCCCGCCTGCAGGCTGTGGCTCATGATATAGGGGCTGATGATGGTGCCAAGTCCCCAGAAGCAGTGCAGCCAGCTCATATCTCTGGAGGAATAATAAAGAGCGACAAAATTGTTCAGCGCCGCGTCCACGGCTCCGGCTCCCAGCCCGTAGGGCACCGCCCAGAGACACAGCATCCAGAATTTTCCGGAAACGGAAAAGCCGAACAGCGCGGCCGCCGTCAGCAGCACGCTCACCGCCGTCACGCGGCCCGCTCCGAACCGTCTCGTCAGCCGGTCGGAAAACAGGCTGGAAACGATGGTTCCCGCGGATATGATCATGGTGATCATCCCGGCTCCGGAAACCGGAACGCCAAGCGCTCCATGCATGACGGGCCAGGCGGAGCCAAGCAGAGAATCCGGGAGCCCCAGACTGATAAACGCGGCATAAATGACCGCAAGCAGTAAGGAATACATCTTCTTTCACCTCGTATGATAAGCCTTATCTTCGTGTCCGATCCCGCGTCCGTGCGGCGGGATTTCCGAAAACAAGCTTACCATATGCCGGGCAAAATGCAAGCGTATTTTTCATTCCCGCTTTCTCTCATTCCGCCCCGCGCCCTGCCCCATTTCACTCCGCATTCCATCCCGCGATCTTCGTCAGGACGATCTCCGGATACCCGTACAGACTGGCCGGATAGTCGCTCAGATCTCCCGTATTGGAATCCACCAGATAATCCACCGTTCTTCCCTCTTCGTCCGTCACCACAGCGGAAACCACCACCGTATGTCCCCAGTCTCCGTCCATGCCCATATGCAGCAGATCCCCCGGCTCCCCGTCATAATACGGGGCGTCCATCTCAGCCGCCAGGCCGTACCCGGTATTCGCCTCCGCGTAGGCCATGAACTCATCCACGCCGGTCCAGGAGCTGGAACGCCCTCTGGCCCCGGGGCCGTTTGACACCTCGTCCCAGTACCACTTCCACACAGCGTCCCCGTAGATATCCATGGGGATCCCGCCCGCATGAAGGACCTGCGAAGCATAGTTCTGGCAGTTCCCTCCCCGGCTCCCATAGTCTTCCCATTCGCCGTTTCTTTCCTGCACATACCTGCGCGCGTACCGCAGCGCCGCCTGCCTGTCATAGGGCTCCTGCACCTCCACCGCTTCCGCCTCCCGCTCCCTGTCCTTTTCCCGGTCAGAAAGCGCTTCCCCGGCGCGCTCCAGATATTCCGGGGCGGCGTCCGCATATTTTTGCATCACGTCCTCCGCCTCCAGCTCCCCTTCCTCATTCCAGAGCATCAGCCAGACCGGATCAAAGGACATATGGCTTTCCAGCTTCCAGGCCCCCTCCTTTTCCTCCAGGACAAACTGATGCGGACTTCCGTAGCGTCTGGAATCCCTGTCCGGAGTCTGACTGAAATTCTGCACGCTGTCCTCCTGCGCCAGGATATGGATCGTCCCATCCTCCTGCGGAGCGACCTCCTCCAGCGTAAGAACATAGCTCCAGGAGGCCAGCGTATAATCCGCCTCCTGCATTTTTCTCAGGCTGATCTGAAGCTCGACGGCCTCCTGCGCCAGCTCCTCCTGCTTCTCATCCGCAAAAAGGCCGTCCGTCCCGCGGGACTCAAGGTCCTGCAGAGAGGCGAAATAAAGGTTCATATAGTCCAGAAGCAGCTTCTCCTGCTCCTTTGTCAGCGCGCGCCCCGCCTCCGGTCCGTACTCCAGGCTTCCGCTTCCCCGCAGCGCCCTCCGTTCTTTTGCCTCATCCGCCTGCGCTTCCCCGGACGCGGAATCGGAAAGAGCCTCCGACGCGTCTTCTCCTCCCCGATCCGTCCCTTTGCAGCCGGCAAATCCCAACGCGCAGGCCAGACAGACCGCCGCCCAGCCGCGCCAGTTTTTTCTTCTGTTCATGATGATCCTCGTTTCCATCCTCCGGCCGGATGATTTTTTCAGGCCGGAACGCATATTTTCCGCGGCCCTTCCGAAGCGACTTACGGCCTGCGGATTTCTACAGAAGATTATAGCAAAAAAACCGTTATGAAATTGTAATTTTTTTGTGAATAAAATCCCGTCTTACCGCTTTTCCCTCAGAAACCCGAGCAGCGGCTCCAGATATCTCCGGTCCGTCCAGTCGCAGGCCTTTCCGGAGGCCTCCATCAGCGCCTTTTCCCAGGGCTCCAGCGTATCCGGATCCTTCTTTTCCACCGTCTTCCTCAGAAGCCGGCACATCGTCCGGTCCGGAAAGCTCATCTCCGCCTCGTCCCAGGCGCCTCTGCAGTAAAAGCAGGGAAGCCCCTTCAGCCCGTCCTTAAAATTACGCGCATACAGCTCCTGAAACGCTTTTTCTTCATAGGGCGACGCGCCCACACAGAACACAGCGATCCGTTTTTCCTTCAGCTGCCCCAGATGTTTTTTCAGAAATCCGATTCCCGCGATTCCGGATGCGTAAACGCCGCCCCCCAGCACGATCGTGTCATACCGCCGCAGGTTCTCCACGGAAGCCTCCTTTGTCTGCATGATGTCAAAGCAGGTCTCCTCCGCCAGCCATTCCGCGTACTTTGCCGCCGCGCCGTATTTCGACTGATATAAAATAACGCCTTTTCCCATGGGACCATTGTTCTCTCTTTCGTCTGTTTTCATCCGCCGCTGTCTCATACGGACTGCTTCGCCTTGGCGGATTGTTTTATCATAAAACAGACGCTTTTGCAGAATCTACCATGGTTTTGTAAAATATCAGCCGCTGTTACTACCGCAGCCGGTAATTCTCCGTCAGCTTGAGCCGCAGGAACTGCGGCGAAACATACTCCTTGTGCTTCCATTCCTTCTCCTGCAGATAGTCCTCGTCGTTCATGCTGACATAGGTATCCGTCAGTTCGGTATAGGGAGCGAGCTTTTTTACCATCCGCACCAGCCGGTTGTACACTTTTGTAACGCACACGGGCCGCGGAACGTATTCTCCGTTATCATTATAAAAGCCGGACTGCACGTACAGCCGGCTCCGGATGATCTCCCTTTTTTCATCATTTTTATGAGAAAATCCGGCTTCGATCCATGTGTTTCCAGCCGCCGTACAGCCGATGAACGCCCTCCTTTCCAAAGGGAGCGCCTGTCCCATCAGATCCCCGGCTTCCGGAACATAAAAGAAATAGCGGTACTGATCTTCCGTAACAATATCCACTGTACGCCCGTAGAGCGCTTCTTTTCCAGGCGCACGCCGGATGATCACGCATCCGCTCTCCAGCGCCGCCCCGGCGATCTGCAGAAAATCTTCATATCCCAGCCAGTAATTGATCTGTTTTCCCATAATAAAATCTCGTTTTACACCTTACATTCTACACCTTAAACCGATACCCGACGCCCCAGATCGTCTCGATATACTGCGGGTTGGCGGTATCCGTTTCAATCTTTTCGCGGATTTTCTTGATATGCACCGTCACCGTGGCGATATCGCCAATCGAATCCATATCCCAGATCTCCCGGAACAGCTCCTCCTTGGTGAAAACATGGTTCGGGTTCTCCGCCAGGAAGGTGAGCAGGTCGAATTCCTTGGTGGTAAAGGGCTTCTCCACGCCGTTGATGAACACGCGGCGGGCGGTTTTGTCGATCCGGATGCCGCGGATCTCCACGATGTCGTTGGTCTTCTGATTGGAGCTCACCAGGCGGGTATAACGGGCCAGATGGGCCTTTACCCTGGCCACCAGCTCGCTGGGGCTGAAGGGCTTTGTCATGTAATCGTCCGCGCCGAGGCCGAGTCCCCGGATCTTGTCGATGTCATCCTTTTTCGCGGAAACCATCAGGATCGGGATGTTTTTTTCATCCCGGATGCGGCGGCAGATCTCAAAGCCGTCGATCCCCGGAAGCATCAGATCCAGGATGATCAGGTCGAAGCTTTCGTTCATGGCCGCGTCCAGCCCCTTTTCTCCGTCGTTCTCGATCTCCACCTGGAAGCCGGACAGCTCCAGATAATCCTTCTCAAGATCCGCGATCGCTTCTTCGTCTTCGATAATTAAAATCTTACTCATTTTCTTCCGCCTCCCTGTATTTTCTGATCACGAAGTGCAGACAGGTTCCCTCGCCCTCCTTGCTGGTGGCCCAGATATATCCGCCGTGATCCTCTATGATCTTTTTCACGATGGAAAGGCCGATTCCGCTGCCGCCCGTGGAGGAATTCCGGGAAGCGTCCGTCCGGTAGAACCGTTCAAATATTTTCCCCAGATCCCTTGCGGAAATGCCTTTGCCGTTGTCCTCGATCTCCACCCGCACCGAATCCACCTCGTCCAGGATCCGGATGTTAATGACGCCCTTAGGCTTATCCATGTATTTGATGCTGTTGCCGACAATGTTGTCGATTACCTTCTTCAGCTGCTCCGGATCGGCGATGATCCTCGTGGACGGATCCACCAGATTGGAATAGTTCAGCTCGATGTTCTTGGATTCCAGATCCAGCCCCACGTCCTCCACGCAGTCCTGGAAAAATTCCGCCAGATTGATCCGGTGAAAATTGTAGGGAATCCGGTTGCTGTCGATGCCGGAATAATAGGTCAGCTCGTTGATCAGCCGGTTCATGTCGTTGGCCTTGGTATAAATGGTCCTGATATAACGGTCCATTTTTTCCGGCGTGTCCGCCACCCCGTCCATGATGCCCTCCACGTAGCCCTTGATGGCCGTGATCGGCGTCTTCAGGTCGTGAGAAATGTTGCTGACCAGCTCCCGGTTCTGCCGTTCGTTCTGGATCTTTTCCTCCGTGGATTCCTTCAGCCTGAGGCGCATGTCCTCATAGTTGCGGTACAGCTCCCCGATCTCGTTGTTATCCTCCGAGGTCAGACTGTATTCAAAATTCCCCTCCGCGATCTGCTGCATGGCCACGTTCAGCCGGTTGATCGGTTCAAAAAAGCTCTTATACACCCACTGGGTCAGCACGATGCTGGTCAGAACAAGGATCAGCACGATGGCTGAAAACAGATAGACCAGGAAGGTCTTTGAGATCACGCTGCTCACCCGGGTCACCAGGAACAGGCTTCCCTCCTCCCCGTCGGAAAAGACAAAATCGATCTGCTTCACCAGCTTCTGCATATCATTATAGTAGAAACCCGAATTGGAATCCTGGCTTTCAAAGCCGTATGCGGGAAGCCTGCTGAAAAAACGGCCGCTCATTTCCTCGTTCCCGCTGTAGTATTCTTTTGTCCCCTTTCTGACCACGATGTAGGAGGAGACGGTTTCCGCTTCCTCATTTACCTCTTCCAGGAATACCGGATCCTCCAGCAGTCTCTCATCCTCCTCCGCGATATCCTGCAGCCTCAGGTAGAGCATATTGGTGGTATTGCTCAGGGATGCCAGCGAATCCGAAAGCGTACTGTCATCCGTGATCTTGACCTGAAAATTCAGATCCGAATTATGAACCACCATGGCCCCCACGGCCACGAAAGCGATCGCTGACAGAAGAAGCGGCAAAAGGATCACGATCAGAAACGTGACGATCAGCTTTGTCCGAAACCTCATAAAGCTCTCCATTCCGCGCGGCGCTTCTGCCGCGGCTTTTATGCTATTCTAACACAAAAGCAAAAGCAGAATATGAAAACGGAAAAATAATTTTCTAAAAAAAATATAAACAGGTTGACAGAAGTTCTTCCGCCTGCTATAGTAACAGTAACAGTTATTGTTTTTATCAGAAAGGAGGAGGTAAATGTGCTGAAATACAGCCGCCAGCGGGAAGCCATCAAAAATTTCCTGATGACTAGACACGACCATCCGACGGCTGATGTAGTTTACAGCAATGTGAGAACGGAATTTCCCAATATCAGCCTTGGCACTGTTTACCGGAATCTGACGCTGCTTGCCGATCTGGGCGAGATATCCCGGCTGCGTGTCGGAGACGGCGTGGATCATTTTGACGCGGACACCCGCCCGCATTATCACTTTGTCTGCAATGAATGCGGCGCGGTGAGCGACCTGGAGCTGAACGACATAAGCGGCCTGCTGGAAGCGGCGGTCCGGGATTTCGACGGCATGATCCAGGGACATGTCACCTATTTTTACGGCTTATGTCCGCATTGCAGGAGCACCGTGAAGAAAACCTCCTGAACCGGATAACCGGAACAGGATCTGCGAACAGTATCTGTTAGCCAGCGGCCGTCCATACGTCCGCTCCCTATAAAAACTTTTTCAAGAAAAGGAGACAAAAATTATGAAATTCGTATGTCAGGTATGTGGTTATGTTCATGAAGGCGATGCAGCTCCGGAGAAGTGCCCCGTATGCGGCGCTCCCGCTGAGAAGTTCACCGCTCAGACCGGAACCCTGGAATGGGCTGCCGAGCACGTGGTAGGCGTTGCGCAGGGCGCAAGCGAGGATATCATGGAGGATCTCAGAGCCAACTTCTCCGGCGAGTGCACGGAAGTCGGCATGTATCTTGCCATGGCAAGAGTCGCTCACAGAGAGGGCTATCCTGAGATCGGCCTGTACTGGGAGAAGGCTGCCTACGAAGAGGCGGAGCATGCCGCGAAGTTCGCAGAACTGCTGGGCGAGGTGGTTACCGATTCCACGAAGAAGAATCTGGAGATGAGAATTGAGGCTGAGAACGGCGCTACCGCCGGCAAGTTCGATCTTGCGAAACGCGCGAAGGCCGCCAACCTGGATGCGATCCATGACACCGTTCATGAGATGGCAAGAGACGAGGCCCGTCACGGAAAGGCCTTCCAGGGACTGCTGGAGAGATACTTCGGAAAATAATGTCTTCCAGCCGGTAAGACAGAAGACATCAGAAACGTCAGACGGCCCGCGAACGGGCCGTCTCTCATATCAGAACCGGCCGCCCGGTCCTTCCGGCATGCGGCCGCGCTGAAGAACGGAGGGAAATATGAATTTCTATATCTGTAAGAACTGTGGCAATATCATCACCAAACTCACCGACAGCAAGGTTCCCGTCATGTGCTGCGGGCAGAAGATGGAGCTTCTGGAAGCGGGCGTCACCGACGCGGCCGTGGAGAAGCATGTTCCCTCCTGCAGCGCAGACGGCAATGTGGTGAACGTTCAGGTCGGCTCTACCGAGCATCCCATGATCGAGACCCACTGGATCGAATGGATCGTCGCCGAAACCACCAACGGCTTCCAGACCAGACACCTGAATCCGGGCGACAGCCCGAAGGCTTCCTTCATTCTCGCGGAGGGCGAGGAGCTGAAGGCCGTATATGCCTACTGCAACCTGCATGGGCTTTGGAAGGCGTGAGGCGGGCAGCGCGTTCCTCTTCATAAGCGCAAAGCAGCAAAAGCGCGCAATTCAAAGGCGGGCAGGAGATTCCGAAAACCGGAGTCTCTGCCCGCTTTTTTTGCGCTGCGTTTTATACCAGCGACTGATTCAGATAAGCCTCCTGCTCAGGGGTCAGGGTATCGATCTCCTTTCCCAGGAAGCGGAGCTTTCTCTCCGCCACTTCCCTGTCGATCTCGGCGGGAACGTCGATCAGCTTCTCGGTAAGCTCCCTTCCGTGCTCCGCCAGATATTTTGCGGACAGAGCCTGGATCGCGAAGCTCATGTCCATGATCTCCGCCGGATGTCCGTCTCCGGCCGCCAGGTTCACCAGACGTCCCTCCGCCAGGACGCAGATCCACTGCCCGGTGGGCAGCTTATAGCCCTGAATATTTTTTCTCATCTCTTTGGTCTCGACCGCCATTTCACGGAGGCCGGCCATGTCGATCTCGCAGTCGAAGTGGCCCGCGTTGCAGAGGATGGCGCCTTCCTTCATCTCCACGAAATCCTCCGCGTCGATGACCTTGTCGCAGCCCGTTACGGTCACGAAGAAGTCTCCCAGCTTTGCCGCTTCCTTCATGGGCATCACGTCAAAGCCGTCCATCACCGCCTCAATGGCCTTCACGGGATCGATCTCCGTCACGATGACTCTGGCTCCCAGGCCCTTCGCCCGCATGGCGACGCCCTTGCCGCACCAGCCGTAGCCGGCCACCACCACGATCTTGCCCGCCACGATCAGGTTGGTGGTGCGGTTGATGCCGTCCCATACGGACTGGCCCGTGCCGTATCTGTTGTCAAAGAAGTGCTTGCACTGCGCGTTGTTGACGCAGATCATGGGGAAGGCCAGATCTCCCGCCCGGTTCATGGCCTCCAGGCGGATGATGCCGGTGGTGGTCTCCTCACAGCCGCCCAGGATGTCCGGGATCAGATCGCGCATCTCGGTGTGCACCATGTGCACCAGATCGCCGCCGTCGTCGATGATGATGTTGGGGCCCGCGGCCAGCGCCGCACGGATATGGGCGTTGTATTCCTCCTGCGTGGCTCCGTACCAGGCATGTACCTCAAGGCCCGCCTTTACCAGGGCCGCCGCTACGTCGTCCTGCGTGGAAAGCGGGTTGGAGCCGGTCACATACATTTCCGCGCCGCCTGCCGCCAGCACCTTGCACAGGTACGCGGTCTTGGCCTCCAGATGCACGGAAAGGGTGATCTTCTTTCCCGCAAAGGGCTTCGTCCGGCTGAATTCCTCCTCCAGCGTGCGAAGCAGGTCGCAGTTTCTTTTTACCCACTCGATTTTCTGTTCGCCGGATCCGGCCAGGTTGATGTCTCTGATCTCGCTGCTCATTTCCTTTTTCCTTTCCGCCGCGCAAGGCGGCTTCCGCTTATTTGCGCCGCGCGGGGCGGCGTTACCATCCGAGGAGCCGGCCATACCGCCCGGCCTCCAGCAGCCGAATTTTTATTAAAGTGATGGTCGTCTGTCCTGTCATCACTGGATTTGTCCGTACCTATGGTAGCAAAAAAAGGGCGGGATTGCAAGCGGATCAGGCTGTGTCAGCCCGGGGAAAATCGGGCCGTATCAGGCCGCCGAAAACCGGGCCGCGTCAGCCTGCTGTAAAAATCTGCTCTATGATGCGGAAGTTGTCCCCTCCCGCCTTCCCGCGGTCAAAATGGCTCTCCGGATCGGCCTTCATCCAGCCTTCGATCTCCCTGGATTCCCGGTCCGGCTCATTGCAGACATTGACGTTGTATCTGGGCTCCTCAAAATAAGAAAAGAGGATGTTTTCATGCAGGGCGATGCACTGGTACTTGTCCCCCTTCAGGAGGCCTTCCTCCACGATGGCCTGGTGCCAGCGGGCATAGGAAAACACCTTATCCGGAAAGAGGAAGGCGATGCGTCCGATGCGCGTCTTCCCTTCCGTCCGTTCTCTGACCCAGTCTTCCGTCTCTCCGGGCACGCTGTGGTGGAAAATGTGATACATGTACGCCCAGGGGGTTTTTCCGTTTTCCTCCGGCCATTCCTCCAGAAGCGGTGTGAGCGCGGAAAGGAAATCCTCCGGAGCCACGCTTTCCTGCAGCGCTTCATAATACAGAAAGCACATATCCTGATACCGGTAAAGAGAGGCGGTCAGAAGCTTCCCCTCCTCCACCGCAGCCCGGGCAGCTTCCGCCGCCTCCTTTGCCGCCCGCTCCAGCGTTTCCGGCTTCCAGCCGGCCCTGAGGCATCCTCTGTACTGTTTTCGTTCGATCATTTTCTCTCCTCCCATTCCGTCTTCAGCATGCGGTATTCCACCCGGTCCCGCATCCGGCCGTCCATCCAGACCTTCTGCTTCATATCCGCTTCCTTTCTCAGACCGCATTTGATCATCACACGTTCCGAGCCTCTGTTTTCCGGATCGCAGCCCGTGGTCAGGCGGAAGACGCCGTTTTCCTCGAAGGCGAAGCGCAGCACCTCCCGGAAGGCCTCCGTCATACAGCCCTGTCCCCAGAATTTTCTGCGGCTGAAATATCCGGCGTGCACCAGCTTGCCCACGGGCGTTTCCTGAAGCACCGTATAGCCGGTCTCGCCGATGAGCTCTCCGGTCTTTCTGTCCTCCATCCGCAGAAAATACAGCCTTCTGTCCGGCCTTCCGATCTCCCGGATGGATTCCTTCAGATCCTTTTCGGATTCCTCCAGGCTGTGGGTCTGAATCTCCGGAAGATAATACATGTCGTCCGGATCCGAGAGCAGCGCGTGATGGCTGGCAAGGTCCTCCGGCCTGTGATCCCGCAGGACCATCCGCTCCGTTTCCAGCCAGATCCCGCCGGCCGCAAGCAGCCTGCGCCGGATCTCTTCCCTGTTTTGCTTCATCTGTGATCTCCTTTCTTTACAGCGGCCTCCTGGCGAATACCGTATCCATACAGTGCCTGTGGGGAATGCCGCTGCTTCTGCAGTCGAAGATCTCCTCCCGGCAGTCCTCGATCACCCAGTCCTTATACCAGGTAAAAAGCTCCCCGGAAATCCAGTTCTTCCAGCTGCCTTCCTCCGGCTTCTCATCCGGAGGGGCGGGAAGGAAGGGCTTTTCCACAAACACATTGACGGCGTGCATGCCGCCCGGCGCGGTATGGGACAGATAGTTTTCCATCAGCTCCCCGCGCATGCCGGGCAGGATATGGTGGAACACCCCGGAGCTGTAGATGATGTCATATTCCTCATCCAGCCTGAAGTCTCTCAGATCCGCCTGAAAAAAGCACACCTCCGTCTGATGGATGTCCGCCAGCCGCTTCGCCTTTTCGATCCCGGAGGCCGCCGCGTCGAAGGCGGTCACCTGATAGCCGCATTTTGCCAGAAAGACCGCGTCCTTTCCTTCCCCGCAGCCGATCTCCAGAAGGCGCAGCGGCCTGGTTGGGTAAAAACGCTTCAGAAGCTCCAGACACATCTCATTCGGCCTGGTCCCCCAGTAATAGCCCTCCGCCTGATAGCGTTCCTCGTAGGCGGTGATCCGTTTTTTCCCGGGAATGTATCCCATCAGCGTGTCGATGTCCGTCTCCAGCAGCCCGGCCAGCCGGGGAAGCTGGGCGATATCGGGCAGAGACTGGGCGTTTTCCCATTTGGACACCGCCTGCGCGGAAAGGTTCAGCCTGCGGGCGAGCTCCTCCTGGGTGTAGCCCTTTGATCTGCGGAAACGGGCAATGTTTTCTGCAAGTGTGGTCTTCATCGCTTTTCTTCCTCCGTCGGTCTTATTGTAGCAGATTTGCTTCTTCCTGAAAATGGAGGTACAGAGGAACCGGGAGAAGTCTCTCAACCGTCGGTTGTATTTTCTTTCCTGATTTCTTCCGCATCCTTTTTCCGCATAAATATGCGTCGTTTTCCCCAAAAGCAAAAATAAATAGGAAAGCCGGGCAGAAAATGCTACCGTCCTTTCCTTTTTTGCGGTATAATAAGTGGAATTCTCCGTCTTTCCTGTCTGCCGGGGCGGAAAAAGAGGGGATCAAGGAGGAAAAAAGAATGGAAAAAACAGAAAAGAAGAAAAAACGCTTTGAAACGCCGCATACCCTGGTGATCATCGCCTGCCTGATCATCATCGCTGCGGCAGCCACCTGGGTCGTCCCGTCCGGCGAATTTGTCCGCTATGAGGATCCGGTATCCGGCGAGACCATCGTGCAGGCGGGAAGCTATACCTCGGAAGGGACCAATCCGGTCAGCCTCCTGCAGGTTCCCGTGGTCATGTACCAGGGCATCCTGGAGGCGGCGGACGTGATCGCCTTCCTGCTCATCATCGGCGGCGCCTTTGAGCTGGTGAATGCGAGCGGAGCCATCCTGGCCCTGTGCCGGACCGTCGGAAAGCACCTGAAGGGAAAGGAAATCTTCGTGGTCCCCATGTTCCTCGCTCTTTTTGCCGTATTCGGAACCACCATGGGCATGTCCAACGAGGTGGCCGTTTTCGTTCCCATCGGCATCACCATGGCCCTGACGCTGGGGCTTGACAAGGTGACCGGCATGGCGATGGTCGTGGTCGGCGCGGCCTCCGGCTTTACCGCAGGACTGATGAACCCCTTCACCGTGGGCATTGCCCAGGACATCGCGGGCGTTCCCCTGTTTTCCGGCATGGGCCTGCGGGCCGTGCTGCTTGTCATCCTGCTCGTCGTCGATACCGCTTACATCATCGCCTATGAGCGTAAGATCAAGAAGTATCCGGAAAAGAGCATCCTGGCAGGGATGCCGGACGAAAAGGACTTCGTCGCCGATAAAAACGCGGATGAGAAGATCACCGGCCGCCAGGCCGCCGTTCTGGTGGTGCTGTTCGGCACCCTGGGCATTCTGGTATACGGCCTTCTGATCTATCAGTGGTATTTTGAGGAAATGGCGGCTCTCTTCCTTGCCATGGGCGTGATCTGCGGCTTCCTCGCCGGGCTGTCTCCCAGCAAGATCGCAACCACCTTTTCCGCCGGCGCGAAGGGCATCGCCGGAAGCGCTCTGACGGTCGGCTTTGCCAGAGGCATCATCATCACCCTGGAAAACGCCATGATCATCGACACCATTTCCAACGCGGTGGCCCTTGCGGTGAACTCCCTTCCCGCCTCCATCCAGAGCATCGGCTTCTTCCTTGCACAGACGGCCACCAGCTTCGTCATCACCTCCGGCTCCGGCATGGCCGCAGTGACCATCCCTCTGATGTCTCCTGTGGGAGACCTGATCGGCCTGAGCCGTCAGACCCTGGTGCTGGCCTATCAGATGGGCGACGGCTTCTCCAACCTGCTGCTGCCCACCACCTCCAGCCTGCTGGGAACGCTGGCGGTATCCAAGGTGCCTTACGGCAGATGGGTAAAATTCATGTTCCCGCTGTTCCTGATCTGGACGCTGATCGGCTGCGCCATGATGGTCGTCGCCGTAGCGGTCGGCTACTAAATCAGACCGGCGGAATTTTCGCAAAGGGAGAAGGAAGATTGCCATGAAAGAAAAGATCAAAGCTTATATCGATCAGCTGGGTCCGAAGCTGGAAGAAATGTCGGACCGTATTTTTGACCTGGCGGAGGTCAGCTGTCAGGAGGTGCAGTCCTGTAAGCTTCTGGAGGATTTTCTGAAGGAGAACGGCTTTCATGTGGAGCACAATGTGGGCGGCATGGAGCATTCCTTCCGCGCGGTTTATGAGCAGGGCGAAGGCGGGCCTTCCTTCGGCCTGCTCGCCGAGTACGACGCCCTGCCCATGGGCCACGGCTGCGGCCATCACATGCAGGGCCCTGCCATGATCGGCGCGGCGCTGTGCATCCGCCAGCTTGCCGGCGACAGGCCGTACAAAATCGTGATATACGGAACGCCCGCCGAGGAAAGCCTGGGCGGCAAGATCATCATGCAGGAAAACGGCTGCTTTCAGGATATCGACATCGCGCTGATGATGCACGCCGCCCCGGATACCTGCGTGGACATAAAGACCATGGCTCTGGAAAACTTCCGCGTCACCTTCCACGGAAGAGAAGCCCATGCGGCCATGAACCCGGAAAAGGGAAGGAGCGCCCTGGACGCCATCCTGCTTTCCTTCCACGCCATCGAGATGTTAAGAGAGCATGTCCTTGAGGACACCCGGATGCATTATACCGTGCTGGACGCGGGCGGCCCCGCCAACGTGGTTCCGGGAAAAGCCACAGCGGAATATACCCTGCGCTCCTACAACACCAGCTATCTGGCCCAGGTGGTGGAGCGTTTTAAGAAGATCATCGAAGGGGCGGCCCTGATGACGGAAACCACATACACCATGGAGCGGGATCCCGCCTACAGCGCCAAGATCCCCTGCCT
Organism: Candidatus Eisenbergiella pullistercoris; assembly: GCA_019115665.1. Classification (GTDB taxonomy): domain Bacteria; phylum Bacillota; class Clostridia; order Lachnospirales; family Lachnospiraceae; genus Eisenbergiella; species Eisenbergiella pullistercoris. Next base: position 18,462 of record DXDD01000046.1, read on the forward strand.
GAAGCTGAATGAGCTCATCATGGACAACGCCCGGGCTTTTGAAGCCCCGCACCTTGCGCCGCCGAGAGAAAAGACCGGCTCCACGGACTTCGGCAACGTGATGTATGAGCTTCCCGGCTCCTGCATCCGCATGGCCTTCGTCCCCTCCGGAACCCCCGCCCACTCCCAGGCTTACCTGGACGCGGGCAAGTCCGACGACGCCCACCGGGCCGTCCGCCTTTCCGCCGGGATCCTGGCGGGTACCTGCCTGGATATTCTGGAACAGCCGGAGCTGATGGATGAGATCAAAGCGGACTTTGCCGAACGGAAAGCGCAGATGGGAGAAAGTCTGTGACAGAAAAGGTCTGAAAGGACGAAGTTCCAAAAAAGCTCCGCCGAAAAAAACAAAAAAGCGCGGACATATATAAGAAGGGCAGACGGTTTTTTACGGCCGTCTGCCCTTTTTCTGATGTTTCCTGCCTCTTCTACCGGTAATCCTCCACGTCGAATTCCCGGTCCTTAAAATAGTATTTCCGGTCCTCCTCCGTAATGGCTCGGATCACCCGGCAGGGATTGCCCGCTGCCACCACATTGTCGGGAAGATCCTTCGTCACCACACTGCCGGAGCCGATCACCACATTGTCGCCGATGGTCACGCCCGGATTGATCACGCTGCTTCCTCCGATCCAGACATTGTCCCCGATGGTCACGTCGATGCCGTATTCGTAGCCCGAATTGCGGGAATCCGGATGGATCGGATGCCCCGCGGTATAGATGGACACGTTGGGCGCGATCTGCGCGTTTTTCCCGATCCTCACCCTTCCCACATCCAGGATGGTCAGATTATAATTGGCGAAAAAGTTCTCTCCCACCTCGATGTTGCTGCCGTAGTCGCAGTGAAAGGGTGGCTCTATGGCCAGGTTCTCCCCGTGCTTTCCGATGATCTCGCGGATCAGCTCCGCCTGCTCCTTCTCCTTTTCCGGCGGCAGATTGTTATAGCGGTAGATCCGCTTCTTATTCTCCAGCCGTTCTTCCGCCAGTCCGTCCAGCCACGCCTTATAGGGCAGGTTGGCCAGCATCCGTTCCTTCTGGTTCATGCTCTGTCTGCTTCCTTTCCGTCTGTTTTTTCTGTCTGCTTTTTCTGTTTGTTTTTCTGCCTGTTTTTTCTGTCTGCTTCTCATCTCCCGGGCCGGCCTGCCCGCGCTTTTATCTGGGCCACCGTTCCTTCCGCTCCATCAGAGCCGGAAACGCCTGGTGCGGCTCTGTCTGATACCAATATGCCACGCTCGCCACATCGTCCTGCCGCTCGAACAGGCCGCCGTGGCTGACGCCGATCTGCTGGATGGTGACCCGCAGATCCTCCTCAAACAGGATCGGATCCGGGATGTGCCACCGGTAGAAGCTGCGCTGGGGCAGCTGGTCGTCGGTATGGTAATCGTTATGCAGGAAGGTATCCCGCGTGGAATAGTAGGGATAGCCGAGGAAGGGCGTGCAGAAGGTGTTTTCCACCGTCCGTCCCTGCTCCTGCGTCGCGAAGCTCCAGGCGCCGCCGAAATAGTCTTCGGTCCCCGTTCCGCAGATCGTGGGATAATCCGTATCCCCGTCCAGATAAAACTTTACCTCGCCCTCTCCGTACCAGTACCGCTCCAGGGCGGTCAGCGCCAGGTAGGTGCCCACATACTGCCCCTTTCCCTTCACGCCGTCCAGGATCACATAATCCTTCCCCTTTTCCGTGAGCCGCTGCCTGCGCCACTGCGCATGGAAGTATCCTGTGTCCTCCGGCAGCTCCTCCGTCAGGCAGTAATCCACCTGATAGAAAAAGGCATGCACATCCTCGTCGCACTGATTTTCCAGCGTGATCCTCGCCTTTTTCCGGAAGGGCATGGGAAAATACAGGTTGAACCCTCTGGTGGGATTGACGGCCACCGGCAGGGAATTTACCGGATAGGACACGCCGAAGCCGCAGCAGAACAGGTCTCCCAGCGGGCTTTCCACGGAAGGGTTTTCCTCCCCGTCCCAGTACATCCGCAGCACCAGATCCCGCAGAACATAGCGGTTCCTGTCGCTCGTCCGGTCCGTCACCGTGATCCAGATGTGCCGGATGATGCCCGGCCCGTCCATTTCCGCCAGCGTTACGGTCTCTCCCGCCCGGACCAGGGGGATACAGGGCGAGCCCTTTCTGGAAGGCCCCAGATCGCCTGCCGCCATGCCGCCCTTTCCCTTTTCTCCCGTCCGGTTTTCCCAGTTGATGCTCCGGCTCTTTCCCGTCTGAAGACGGTAGATGTTTTCAAATCCGTTTCCCCACATTTCGTTTTCCTCCCGTTTCGGCCGCTCTTTTTAAGCCGCTTTTTCCATCCTTCTTTGTCAAAGCTTCCCTCCCGGTCAGAAGGTCAGCCCTTCCGCTTCCAGATCGTATTTTACCACAGAAATCTCTGCTGTTCCATCACAGGAGAAAAAAATTCCCTGCGCTTTCTGATCCGTATGGATCACGGTGGACATGGCTGTTTCTCCATCATTTACAAACACTTCCGCCGAAAACCGGTCCATAACGATGCGCAGCTTCAGCTTTCCTTCCCGTTCCCTTACGGCAGCGCTCCTTACGCAGACCTGATCCTTCCGAAGTCCCGACCAGGTGCGGTCTGTTGTCAGCGTCGCCCGCTTTCTGTCATAGACCAGAAGGGTACGGCTGTCCGAATCCGCCGCCAGCGCGATCTGAAAAACCTCATAGTCTCCGGCCTTCAGTTCCACCGTCATATCCAGCACACGTCCGCTGATCCCATCCAAAGCCTTTTCTCCATCCTCCCGTGTCAGACGCACCGCATGGCGTACCTCGTTTCTGCGGTACGTCTCCAGTTCCCGCACCGGATTCTGGATCAGCCGCTCTCCGTCCAGGCGAAGCTCCCGGGGTACTGTCATCATTCCGGACCAGCCCGCGCCTTCCGGCGTCAGATCATTGTCCCAGCTCTTCATCCAGGCGATCATGATCCGCCTTCCGTCCGCTGTCTCCAGGGTCTGCGGCGCGTAAAAATCCAGCCCGTAATCGATCTGACGCGCTTCTTTTCTCAGGAAGCATTTCTTCTCTTTCTCATAGCTTCCCACAAAATAGATGGAATTGTTCCCGTTGTGAAATTCCAGCCCCTCCGCGCGCATGAACTGAGGAGAGACGATCAAAACCTGTCTGGAATCCAGCGTAAAAAAGTCCGGGCATTCCCACATTTTTCCATACCGGCCCTGATTCCGGTCCAGAATGCTCTCAAAGCTCCACCCGGTTCCGTCCGCGGAAGAAAACAGCGCGATCTGTCCGCTGCCGTCCCCGTCCAGGCTTCCGATCACCGCATAAAACCGGCCGTCCTCCCGCCAGATCTTCGGATCCCGGAAATCCGCTGCGGAGCTTCCCTCCGGCAGGCTGTCCGCGAGGATCACCGGATTTTCCTGCAGCTTGACATAATCCGTTCCGTCTCCCACGGCCATACACTGGGTCTGGAAAACCTCCTTCGTTCCGTCCTCCTTTTCCCTCTCCCTGACACCGGTATACATCAAAAGATGCTTTCCGTCCTGCTCCACGGCGGAACCGGAAAAGCAGCCCTGTCCGTCATACGCCTCATCCGGAGCCAGCGCGCAGGGCAGCCAGGTCCAGCGGATAAAATCCTTTGTTTTGCAATGTCCCCAATGCATGGGGCCCCAGAGGCTGCTGTAGGGATGATACTGATAAAACAGGTGATATTCTCCCTGAAAAAGCGAAAAACCGTTGGGGTCGTTGATCCAGCCCACAGGTGCAGTCACATGAAAGGCCGGACGCTCCTGTGCGGCTGTCTGATGCTGTCTTTCATACTGTCTGGCCTGTTCCAGCCTGGCTGTCAATTCTGTTTTTTCCATAATCCCTTCTGTCTTTCCATTGTTCATATCGCAATCCTTTCTGCTGCTCATATTTTCAGGCCGTTCCTGCCTTTTTTCAGTTCCTTCTTTTCTGTAGAGAGATCCTCTCGAAAGCCGCCCGTCCAAGGGAAAACAGGCCCAGATTCCCTTCCTTCAGATCGTACATACGAAAGCTCAGAGCCGCCTCTCCATTGACATAAGCTGTTCCCATGCTTCCTTCCATGAGGATCTCCAGCAGATATCTTCCATCCTCCGGTGTGCGCACCGGAGCTTCCAGTTCCACATCATAGGGAAAGGTCTTTCCCCCGTCTTCCGACATCCGAAGCCAGGAACGATATACCAGCCGCCCCCGGTTCGGCTCCACATACAGATAATATCCTTCCTTCATCTCCGGCCCTGTCTTCAGGACAACGCCCGCCTGCATTGCCCCTTCCATCCGGATCTGTGCCGTGATCAGACCGGTTTCCGGAAGCGGCTGCATCAGCATCATCTGCTGCGTATCTTCTGCGGACGACAGCCATCCCTCCCCTTTTCTTTCCCATCCATCCGTTATCTTCCGGAAAGTATTTTCTTCCGGCATCGCGAACAGCTCCCGCCTGGTCCGCGGCAGGGAGAGTCCAAGGTCCCCGTCCGGGTGCTGAACGAGTTGATGGATGACCATTTCTCCGCCCCAGTCCCAGGTGCGGTAATCCTGCGCTTTCAGGCCATCCGGCCAGAAGCCGAAGATGTTTTCCTCCTTCGTGGGGCACCAGCCAAACAGATATCTTTCCGTTTCACTTCCGGCTGTTTTTGCCGCGTAAAATCCTCTCGCATCCAGCCTGTGATTCCGGGGGATCTGAAAATGGCTTTCTCCTGTACGGCGTTTCACATAATAGGTGCCAAACAGATTGGTATAGGAAGAAAAGACCAGATATTCCCAGCCGCCTATCCGGAATATATCAGGACACTCGCATGCCCCGTTAAAACACCGCGGGTAATAAAGCGGTTCTCTGTACTCCCAGTGCTTCAGATCCCGGGAAACGCACAGCCCCACACAGCCCGTCTGACTGTGGCCATCCTGAGCCCTGGCCGCCAGGATCATCCGGTATTCTTCTGTTTCCGGGTCATATTCTATGCGCGGATCCCGCCAGTCCGGCCCCTGATAGATCACGCCGTCCGGCCCGAAGGTATCCTCCTCTTGATACTCCCAGTGATCCAGGCTTCCGTCCCGGCTGACATAATGCGTGATATACTGTTTTCCATCCGGAAAGATACACGCAAAAAGATGCCATTTCCCTTCCGCGAAGATCAGATCTCCCGTACCGCCCTGTACATGGATGGGAACCTCTTTCCCCATATGGATCAGATCCTCACTCTCCATCCTGTGCCAGCCGCGGACCGCTCCGTCCGGAACCGGCTCCTTCCAGCCCTTCAGATAAAAAAGCTGATACTTTCCATCTATATATTTGGGAATCACATCTCCCGTCCGCGCTCCCGGCGCGCTGTAAAAAATCTTTTCCGTCATAGCCTTCCCTTTCTCAAAATCGGATCAGTAAGCAGCTTCCATTTCCCAGAGCGCAAGCCGGATCAGCCTGCCTTTCGTTTCCGCAAGCCGGATCAGCCGCTCCGTTCCCTCTGTGTAGTTGCGAAGCGTCATGAGCTTCTGCTCATTCAGGCAGGCTTCGATCATGGAATGGTCCAGATAATATTCCCAGCGCACCTCCTGCTGGGCATCCTTCCCTTTCACATCATCCTCCCTGCCCCTGTATTTTGACAGGCAGTTTCCCTTTTCGTCCTCCGCCGTAAAGCGCCCCTTCGTGCGGTGATAGAACGTCCGGACCAGCTGCCCTTTGCAGCAGGTTTCCATTCCGGACTCCTCCTGATCGGTCACAAGCTCCAGCAGGAAACGGTTCCCGCGGATATTTTCCAGATAACCGTTTGCCTCCCGGGGCGTCATGTTTTCCAGCTCCAGAAGCTTCTTTCCCCGCAGGGTAAGGACCTCGCGGACGGGACGGATGTGAAGCTCTCCTTCCCGGATGAACAGCTCCATCGGCAGACCTCCGTTATGAGCCCAGCCGGCCCGAAGCTCCTCCTCATGAGGACGTTTTCCCTGAGCGATGCTGAAGATCACGCTCCTCCCATCCGGCGTCACAAAACCGCTGGGGCCGGTAAATGTCCCGTTTCCCAGATCCAGCAGCATGGCTTTTTCATGCAGCTTTCGGAATGTTCTTTTTTCACTGTCCCAGTGTCCCAGAAAATAATAGGTTTCCACTCTGTCATTTTCGATCTGACAGGCACAGAAAAGCAGAATATGGCAGCACACCTCTCCCGACTCATTCCGCAGCGGAAGCAGCACCGGAAGCTCCCAGACATGACCGGCCTCTTTGTTTTTCTCATAGTCATAATCCAGGATAAAGCCATGAGAGATCCAGTCGATTCCGTCGGGAGAGGAATACAGCACCGCGTTTCCTCCTCCGTTGTTTTCATCTCCCGTTCCTACCAGCATAAAATAAGTTTCCTGCTCCAGCCATACGAAGGGATCCCGGAATTCTCCCATCCAGCCCTCCGTCTGTTCCTGTACCGGCTGAGGTCTTTTTTCCCACCGTTTCAGCTGCACGTCCCCCGGCACGGGAACCGCCATCGCCACCGCCTGATTGGGAAACTTCCTGTTATTTCCGGCAGTATAATAGATTCGGGGAACGCCGTCCCTGCCCAGCAGGGCGCTTCCCGACCAGCAGCCGTCCGGATCCGGCCCGTCCTCCTGTGTTTCCAGGGCCAGGGGGAGATCCTTCCAGCGGATCATGTCCGGGCTGATCATATGCCCCCACTGGATATGGTTCCAGGACGGCGCATGGGGATTTGCCTGGTAAAAAATATGGTAATTTCCTTCATACCAGAGGGGAGCGTGAGGCTCGTTCATCCATTTTCCCGGCGGGATCAGATGAAACTGCGGCCGCTGCGCATCCTCCCGATACGACGCACGGTCCAGAACAAGCGGACCTGTATCCTTCCCGCAGTCATATCTGAGCGCCTGCGCGCGGGCCTCACTGTCGCTCAGACAGCCATCCGCCAGAACCGCTTCCCGCATCAGACCGCAGAACACGCCGAAGGCGTCCGGCGTCCCGCTGCCTTCCGAGCTCTTCCCCAGAAGCGCCTTCCGCCGTGGCCATTCCAGCGCCATATGACGGGGAAACTGCTTCCGGTTTGACAGAGTTCCGTTGATATAAAGATCGCACCAGCCCGCTTCCTTTCGGAAGATCACCGTGATCAGGTTCCATGCGTACTTGACCGCATGACAGCGGATCGAAGAAAAGGAAAACAGTTCCTTTCCGCTTCCGAAGCAGACCGCCACTCTTCCATGCTTATGCAAAAGCACGCCGAAGCCCTTTCGTTCCGCCCTGTCCAGACAGCACCACAGACCGTCCCCTTCGTCTGAATATTCCTGCGGCGCCAAAAACAGGCTGAGCGTAAAATCTCCCTGCGGCCTCCGGTTTTCCCCCGCCTCTTCAAACCAGGTGGAGTACCCGTCAAATTGAAATACACCGTCCTTCAGGACACAGCTTCTGTTTTCATACAGGCTTCCGTCATTCAGCAGATATCTGGCCTTTCCGGAACCATCGCAGCCTGTATAGATCCTTTCGTGCCCACAGCCCGTACTTTTTTCATGAAAAGTGATTCTCATCATTTCCGTGAACCTCTCCTTTTACCGCGTTTTCCCCTTCCATGCAGTCTTTCATCCCCTTCAAAGCTTTCTTCCGACAAAGACGGGACAGGCCGCATGCCTGTCCCATGTCTTCTCCGACACTCTCATGCCGACGGCCGTTTTTACTGTGCCAGCGCTTCCTGGTAACGGTCATAGGCCGCCTGCCATGCGCTCACCACTTCGTTCAGCCCCATATTTTCAAGATCTGTCAGATACTGATCCCATTCCTCTTCGATGCCGCCGTCCGTCAGCCAGTGGGCGGTGCGTTCTTCCGTGAGGGCCTTGATATCGCTGAGCCTGTCGTTGATCGTGTTGATCTCTTCTTCCGTAAAGGTTACGGTAGGATAATATTCCGTGCTGTCCACATAGTTGAACCAGAAATCCTTCAGATCATCCAGTCTCTGCTGCGCACGGTCTTCCAGATAATAATAGGTACCGTAGTCTTCCGCAAGCTGCTCCGTCGGTCCCAGCAGCTCGGATTTGGATTTCAGCTCGCCTTCCGTCTCGCCGGGCTCCAGCTCGCGCATGGAATAGCAGCCATTCTCATCAGGCTCTTCGTCCCAGTATACGCCGATCGGTCCGTAGATCGCCTGCATGCTGTTGATGGGATCATACATCTGGTCTACCCACTTCAGCAGAAGTTCCGGATTTTTGCAGGCGCTGGTCACGGAAAATTTATCCTTTCCAACCGTTCCCATTTCATTCAGATTGACATGGTGCGTTCCGTCCGGTCCGTCCAGAATGGGCAGATATTCATAGCTTTCCGCACGTTCCGTTCCAACGACCTCCGGGATCTCCCACCAGACGAACACGCCGAGACGGGGATCCTCGCCGTTGCCCTTTGCGATATACTGGCTGGAATCCTGAGAAAATACCTCGATATCGATCAGGCCCTCTTCAAACCAGTCATGATAATAGGCGATGGCGTTCTTATATTCTTCGGAAGCCGCCTGGTAATAAACCTGTCCGTCCTTGATGGCTCTGTGATCCGCCTGGTAATCGGTGCAGCCGAAGGGAGCCAGCAGCGTTCCGATGCCGGCGCACCAGGAACCGTTCTTTTCCGGGAAAATGAAGGACAGAGGAATTTCATCCGTGGGATCACCGTTTCCATTCACGTCATTTTCCTTGAAGGCAACCAGTACATCATGCAGCTCATCCACCGTGGTGGGCATTTCCATTCCCACCGCTTCCAGCCAGTCCGTGTTGATGGCGGTAAACTGCGGGATGGCTCCGATATAATAGGTGTTTCCATCCTTATACTCAAAGCCCATTTCCGAAATGGTGGGGAGGCCGTAGATGTGGCCGTCCGGCATGGTGCAGGTGGCAAGCATTTCCGGACGCTTCTCCACGATCTTCATCAGATTCGGCATGGTTTCTTCATTAATATAATCCTCCAGCGGGATCAGAATCCCGTTCGCGCCGTAGGTGATCAGCTCGCTGTCCGTCATGGACGCTGCCATCAGCGCGTCGGGAAGATCGCTTCCGGAATTTAAAAGCAGATTCTTCTTCTCCGTCAGCGTATCTCCGGAAACGCAGTTCCATTCAATTGTTACTCCCATCGCCTCGTTCATCTGCTGAACCAGAGGCTTTTCACTGTTGTCCGGAGACAGGGCGCTCACGCCCGCAAAGATCGTAAAATTGGTCTGGGTCGGGTCTGTCTGCGCCGTTTCGCCGCTTCCGGAATTTCCGCAGGCCGCCAGAGACAGGGTCATTGCCGCGGCAAGTCCGAACGCCGCAAGTTTTCTGATTCTTTTCTTCATCACTTTTTTCCTCCATTTTGCTTCTGACATGTATCCTTTCATACCGTCCGCAGTCAACCCTTCACCGCGCCGGCCATGAAGCCTTTTTCAAAATACTTCTGCACGAACGGATAAGCGATCAGCATCGGCACGGAACCTACCACGATGGACGCGAACTTGATCAGCTCCGTCACCTTGTTGGCCTCCGCGTAGCCGCCGTCCATATTTCCCATCATGGACGCCATCGCCTGGCTCTGGATCAGGATCTGTCTGAGAGCCAGCTGCAGCGGATATCTGGATTTTTCACTCATATAGATCAGGGCCGTGAACCAGTCGTTCCAGTAGGCAACCATGGTGAAAATGACCATGACCGCCAGGATTGGCTTGGAAAGCGGGAGCGCGATCTTTACAAAGGTTCCGATATTGCTGCTTCCGTCGATGGACGCCGCCTCATAAAGCTCCTCCGGAATGCTGCTCTCAAAAAACGTCCTGGCCACGATCACGTTGAATACCGCCACGCCGCCGGGCAGGATCAGCGCCCACACGCTGTTGAGCATCCCCAGTTTGGAGACCACCAGATAAGTGGGGATCAGTCCGCCGTTGAAATACATGGTGAACACATAAAACAGCATGATGGTTCTCCGGAAAGGAAGGGTCTTCTTGGATACACAGTAACCGGTCACAATAATCAGCGCCACGGAAACAGCCGTTCCAAGGATCGTGTAATAGATGCTGTTCAGATATCCGGTGGCGATGGACTGCTCCTTGAACACTCTCACATACCCTTCCAGCGTCAGTTTGGAAGGAAGCAGGAAGGTTTTTCCGGCATACACCTCATAGGGATCCGATATGGAAGCGATCAGGACGTAGTACAGTGGATAGGCCACTATAACGATCAGCAGGATCAGGAAGGTATAGTTAAAAATATCGAATATTTTATCCGAAGAAAGCGCCATCTTTTTTCGTTTCATTTCCTTCGCCTCCTTATATAAAGCTCACATCCGAGAGCCGTTTGCAGATCTGATTTACAGCTACCAGAAGCACGATATTTACCGCCGTATTGAACAGGCCCACCGCTGTGGAGAAGCTGTACATTGCCTTTAACATACCCTGTTCATATACGTAAGTGGCGATGATCTCAGAGGTTTCCTTGTTCAGGCTCGTCTGCAGCAGATAGGCCTTCTCAAATCCCACATTCATCAGATTGCCAAACTGCATGATCAGCTGGATCACGATAATCGGCACCAGCTCCGGAATATCGATATGCAGGATCCGCTGCCAGGTGCTCGCGCCGTCCACCTTCGCCGCCTCATGCAGGGAAGCGTCCACGCTGGAAAGAGTCGCCAGATAAATGATGGTTCCCCAGCCTGCGTCCTGCCAGATGCTGGATGCGATATATATGGTTCGGAAGGCGGATGCCTCATCGATGAAATTGATGGCTTCCGGCGCTCCCAGCGCCTGGGCGATGATGTTGATCAGTCCTCCGTAGGGCGACAGGAAGATCCGGAGCATACCGCAGAGGATCATGATGGAGATGAAATGCGGCGCGTAAATGATGGTCTGCGTCACCCGCTGAAACTTTTTGGACTTTACCTGATTGATGAGCAGCGCCAGGATGATCGGGATCGGGAAGGTCCACAGGATGCTGTATAAACTCAGAAGTACGGTATTGCGGATCATCCGGACGCTGTTGTAGCTGTTAAAAAACCGTTCAAACCATTTCAGGCCCACCCAGGGACTTCCGAAGAAGCCTCCCACGGGATTGTAATCCCGAAACGCGATCTGTACGCCGTAAATGGGAACGTACTTGAAAATAATAGTAATAATGATGCCGGGCAGCAGCAAAAGATAAAATTCCCAGTGCCTCAGAACCTGTTTCATCAGGCTCTTATGCGGCGGCCGGACTGCGGCGGCTGCTTTCGCTTTTCTCATTTCTTCTACCTCCCTTGTCTTTCTCGTTTCATACCGTTCGTGTAACGTTTCATGTTTCTGTGATTTCATAATAGTAACGCCAGAACCTTTTGTCAAGCACCTTTCGCGCTTTTTTGTGTAATAAATGTAGTTTTGTTAATAATATACAATTTTTATCTGGGCATTTTGTATATAATAATTCAAGAAGAACGTTTCGTATATAAATGATTCCATTTCAGGAATACCTTCTCTTTTTACCAAAATCAGCAGAAAATAATTTTATCTTTCCCTCTTATTCTATCCGTATCACCCTGATTTTGCCGGAACGCAGCATTCATTTTTATCTTTTTCCGTCGTTTTACAGCTGTTCAGAAAAGTTTTTATCTCAAAATACAACATCGTTTCATAAATATATTTTATATTTTTAAATTTTTTTCATCAATTTGAGCAGTTTTTACATGAATTTACAAAATTATGATGATCTATAACATAATATACAATTTATACTCATGCTTTTTATGGAAATCACTCAGTTGCAACGTTTCATATATTGGTTTATAATGCGAAATAGAGAACCACAATTTCAGAAGTATGATCGTCCGGCTGCGGCTTTCTTTTTATTGTGGAAGGCCCTGCCGGCAGAAAGGATATCCTGCTGCTATGACACAGAAAAATGCCCCAACCATCAAAGACGTCGCCCGGGAAGCCGGCGTGGCGGTGGGAACCGTTTCCAAGGTGATCAACGGCCGAAGTGTGAGAGAACCCTACCGCCGGAAGGTGGAGGAAGCCATCCGGAAGCTGAATTATGAGGTGAATACCTACGCCAGAGGGCTGAAGCTCCAGAAGAGCAACCTGATCGCCCTGATCATCCCCAATACCATCAACCCTTTTTTCGCTGCTTTTGCGGATTATATTGAAGAAGCGCTTTATCAGAGAGGCTACAAGCTGCTCCTGTGCTGTGCCGACGGCGATCCGGACAAGGAAGTCTCTTACCTGACCATGGCTACGCAGAACAAGGTGGACGGCATCATCGCGCTGACCTACTCCGATATCGGAAACGATATCGCGGACGACCTTCCCATCGTCGTCTTTGACCGTTTCTTTGACAACCATGTGATCCCAAGGGTCGCCTCCGACAACTTTTCCGGCGGCTGTCTTGCCGTCGAGAAACTCCTGGAGTTCGGCTGCCGGCATCCCGTCTACATCCGCTTCCACTCCATATTCCCCGGCGAATCGGACAAGCGCCGGGACGGCTATCTGCATGCCTGCAGAAAACACGGCCTGGAGCCGGACTTCCTGGACGAGGTGGACAGCCCGGAAGCCCTGTCCATGATGCGGAAGTTTCTTCAGGAGCATAAGCGGCCGGACGGCAGCCTGACCTTCGACGGCGTCTTCGCCCATACGGATTACCACGGCTACATGTTCCTGAACCTGCTGCGCGAAGAGGGCTACCGGGTGCCGGAGGACGTGCAGATCATCGGCTTCGACGGCATCCGCAAATTCGGCGGGGAAAACGAATCCCTCTTCGTCTCTTCCATCTGCCAGCCCGTCCGCCAGCTCGCGGCCAAATGCGTGGAGCTGGTCCTGGCCGAAGACCGGGCGGACATTCCCAGCCTGACTCTGCTGCCCGTCCGGTATGAATACGGGGGAACCACGAAAAAAGAAAAGAAATAAGATTGCAGCGCGGCCGGAGCAAAGAACGCTTCGGCATGGAGGGAAAGATGAAAAAAAAATATGACGTAACGGCTCTGGGAGAGCTGCTGATCGATTTTACGGATAACGGAAAAAGCGCGCAGGGAAACACTCTGTTCGAGGCCAATCCCGGCGGCGCGCCCTGCAACGTGCTGGCCATGCTGAACCGGCTGGGCCATCCCACAGCCTTCCTCGGCAAGGTGGGAAAGGACATCTTCGGCCTGAAGCTGAAATCCGTTCTGGAGGAGGCGGGCATCGACACCGCCGGCCTGGTCGTGGACGCGGACGCAAGGACCACTCTGGCCTTTGTACAGACCTTTGCGGACGGGGACCGGGATTTTTCCTTCTACCGCAATCCCGGCGCGGACATGCTGCTGACCGCGGGCGAGGTAAACGAGGAGCTGATCCTAAGCTCCCGCCTCTTTCACTTCGGCACTCTGTCCATGACCCATGAGGGCGTGCGGGAGGCCACGAAGAAGGCCGTCCGCCTGGCAAAGGAAAGCGGGGCGGTCATTTCCTTCGATCCCAATCTGCGCCCTCCGCTGTGGAAATCCCTGGACGAAGCGAAGGAGCAGGCCGCCTGGGGCTTTTCTCAGTGCGACGTACTGAAGATTTCCGATAATGAGATCCAGTGGTTTACCGGAGAGGAGGATTTTGATCAGGGGATCGAAAAGCTCCGGAGGGAATATGAGATCCCGCTGATCCTGCTTTCCATGGGACGGGACGGAAGCCGGGCCTATTATAAGGATCTGCGCATAGAAAAAGCCCCCTTCCTGCAGAAGGGGACCATAGAAACCACAGGCGCAGGGGACACCTTCGGCGGCTGCTGCCTGCA
>DXDD01000004.1 GCA_019115665.1 Candidatus Eisenbergiella pullistercoris
TCCATCATGGTCGCATAATATTGGTAAAAATCCCGTTTGGTCTGGGACATGGTTTTGTTGTTGGCCCAGGGCTCAGGAATGGTGATCATCACCGCCAGCGGCAGGTCCATGCCGCTCATCACCAGAAATTCCAGCGTATTGTCCAGCATGGCGGAATCGGAGCCGTCCGGATGGATGGCCGGAAGCACCTTGTAGAGCTGGTCCCGCAGATGCTCCGACTGCATATTTTCCTCTCTGGCAAGCATCTTGTCGTAGTTACCCCGGATCGTGTTGATCTCTCCGTTGTGCACGATGAAACGGTTCGGATGCGCCCTCTCCCAGCTGGGATTAGTGTTGGTGGAGAAACGGGAGTGCACGATGGCGATGGCGGACGTATAGTCCGGGCTCTGCAGATCCGTGAAAAAGGTTCTCAGCTGGCCCACCAGGAACATGCCCTTATACACGATGGTCCGGCTGGACAGGGACGCCACGTAGGTGTTGTCACTGGACTGTTCGAACACCCGCCTCGCGATATACAGCTTTCTGTCAAAATCGATGCCCTTCGGCACGCCGGCCGGCTTTTTCACAAAGCCCTGCATGATGCAGGGCATGCACTCCACCGCCCGCTCCCCCAGCACGGAAGGGTTGCAGGGAACCTCACGCCAGCCGAGAAAAGTCATCCCTTCCTTTTCCACGATGATCTCAAACATCTTCTTCGCCTGGTTGCGCTTCAGCTCATCCTGCGGAAAGAAGAACATGCCGACGCCGTATTCCCGCTCTCCGCCCAGCCCGATCCCCAGAGGCTTCGTCACCTTCTTAAAAAAATCATGGGGGATCTGCGTCAGGATGCCCACGCCGTCTCCGGTCTTTCCTTCCGCATCCTTTCCCGCGCGGTGCTCCAGATTTTCCACGATCTTCAGCGCATTTTCCACGGTGGAACGGGATTTTGCTCCCTTAATGTTCACACACGCGCCGATACCGCAGTTGTCATGCTCAAACCTCTCATCATGCAGGGGTGATCTGGGAACTGTTCTTTTTGCGTCGAACATAACCTTAACTCCTTTCAGCACAAACCATCCGTTCGTGCGCCGCCGGCAGGCGGCATTATAATCGTAGGAAAGAACGGCATCCGCCGCTCCTGCACCCGGCGTATATTATCTCCAGAACTGAAAAATAATTTTTCCGGGAAACAAAAAAAGTCGCAAAGAAGGCATCTTCTGCGCTCCTTTGCGACTGTGGGTATTATAGTACAGTTTTTTTCATTTGTAAATAATGAATTTTTGTTGAATTGTCTGATTATTCGAAAATAGTTTGATACAAATTCAATTGTCTGATTTTTTCCATCACATCCTCCTTAGACTGATCACAGGCCGTTCGGCCAGGTCAAAACTGCATCTGTCAAGCAGATAGAAAGGAAGCTTATTCTCCCCTTCCCATTTCGACCGGATCACTTTTACACCAAGAACCTTTTCCATATATTCCATAATTCATCCGCCTTTGCTTTAACCTTTTTATATCATATTAACTTTCAAAAAGTTAGTAGTCGATATTTAAGTTAAATCATCTGCATATGCCCGATGATTCTCTTCACATGAGAAAGCACCTCTTCCTGTCCTGCCCGGTCATATTCCCCGTTCAGCACACTGTCCAGAAATTCCTGAATATCCTCCAGATCCCGGCGAAGCAGATAATAGCGAAGCGCCCGTTCATCCGCATTTTCACAAAACAGATCCGCATATTCCTCTTCGCAGAACGCGAACAGATCCGCTTCCTTCGGCGCCAGCAGCACATTTTCCCAGTCGATCAGCCAAAGCTTTCCCTGCGGGTCCCGGATCAGATTCCCGCCGTGAATGTCCGTATGGCACAGAACAAAGGGCAGGTTTTCCTCCTTCAGCTTCCGCGCTTCTTCGCGAAGCGTTTCCAGCCTGCCAAGGAGCATTTCCCTCTTCCCTTCGGCCTCCTTCCGGAATGCCTCCGGCAGTCCGCCGGTTTCCGACAGAAGAAGCCGTTCCAGCGCGTCGCAGAAGGGAAGCTCATAGCTTTCCGCCGGACAGATATCCGCAAACGCATCTCCCGGAATGCGGTGCAGTTCCTTTACGATTTCCGAAAGCTGCTTCATCTCCTCACCGGTGTAGGGCCGGCCATACCCCACCGCTTCTCCCGGAATGAAGGAAAAAAGCGCTCCGGCGATTCGGTCATGCACATAAAAAAAACTTCCCTCCGCCGTCCGGACGGGGCGGCAGATCCTGTCCCGCAGACCGCTCTCCTGCAGCCGCTCCAGCACCTGTACCCAGACGGGAAGCTGCTGCATTCCCAGCTTTCCGACCGCCGTACCTATATCATATATTTTCAGAAGATATCTGTTATCTATACCGTAGGTGCGCCCTACCGTCCCTCCCGCGATGCGAAGGATCTTTTCCGCCTGAATGCCGTAGCAGGCCGCAAGGTCAGTTTTCACATCCGGTTCGCCGTTTTTCAAAATTCGTTCCATTTGCCTCTTTCCCTCCATGCCGAAGCGTTCGCTGAGGCACGACTGCCGCTCAGGCAAAAAAGCATTCCGCACAACGCTCCTCCAGAAAAGCCGCGTTTATGATTTCTCTGTCATTTTATCACCCGCCGCAGGCAGGTTCCAGAGGAAAAAATTTAGCCGTCTCTGCCATGGTGGCCTTGATAATGTAGATTGACCGGCATATTATTACTGTTTCCCGTGCGGAGCTGCCGATATTGCCGGTTCCGGCTGATCTATCTCTGATAAGAAAGGAACATCATTTCATGAAAGAAAAAACGCAGACCTCGCTTTCCTTTACAGAAGGCCCCATTTTCTCCTCCCTCATCCGCTTCGCCCTTCCCGTCCTCGGCTCCCTGATCCTGCAGGCGGCCTACGGCGCGGTGGATCTGCTGGTTGTCGGCTGGTTCGGCGACGCGGCGAGCATCTCGGCGGCAGGCACCGGAAGCACCTTCATGCAGATGGTGACGCTCATCATCACCAGCCTTGCCATGGGAACCACCGTCACCATCGGACAGCACATCGGAGAAAAGAAGCCGGAGGAAGCGGGCAATGCCATCGGCACGACCATCCTTCTGTTTGCCGTTGTGGGCATCGCGCTCACCATCCTGCTGGAAGCCTTTGCCGGGCCGCTGGCGGGCATCCTGCAGGTTCCGGCCGAGTCCTTTGACAAAACCGTGCTCTATCTGCGCATCTGCTCCGGGGGCATTCTGGTCATCATCGCCTATAACGTGATCAGCGGCATCCTGCGCGGCGTGGGGAATGCCAATCTTCCCTTTCTCTTCGTAGGGATCGCCTGCGTGGTGAACATCGTGGGCGACCTGCTTCTGGTCGGCGTATTCCACATGGACGTGGCGGGCGCGGCCATCGCCACCGTGCTGGCGCAGTTTGTCTCCGTCGTGGTCTCCCTTGCCGTTCTTAAAAAACAGCCTCTTCCCATCCGGTTCTCCCTGAAACAGTGCAGATGCTATCCTGGAGAGCTGAAACGGATCCTGCATGTGGGCGTTCCCATCGCCATTCAGGAAACCATGGTGCAGATCTCCTTTCTGGTCATCAACTCCATCGTCAACAACATGGGGCTCATGCCCTCCGCCGGATACGGCGTCGCCCAGAAAATCGTATCCTTCATCATGCTGATCCCCTCCTCCGTCATGCAGAGCCTGTCCGCCTTCGTGGCGCAGAACATCGGCGCGGGCAGAAAGGACCGGGCCTGGGAGGGCTTTTTTACCGCCATGGCTTCCGGCTGCACGCTCGGCATTTTCATCTTCCTCGCCGGCTTTTTCGGCGGCGGTTTCCTTTCCTCCTTCTTCACCTCCGATACGCAGGTCATCGCCCAGAGCGCCGCTTACCTGAAAGGATTTTCCGCGGAATGCATCCTCACCTGCATCCTGTTTTCCAGCATCGGCTACTTCAACGGCTGCGGAAACAGCCTGCCCGTCATGGTTCAGGGAATCAGCTCCGCCTTCCTGATCCGCATTCCGGTCTCCCAGTTCATGGCGTCCCTTCCCAATACCAGCCTGACCCTGGTGGGACTTTCCACCCCCATCACCACCGTGTACGGGATCCTGTTTTTCCTGGTGTGCTTCGCGTGGATGAAGAGGAAACGGAAGCTGTGAAGCTTCTGTTTCCTCAAATCAGCCAAACCGGCACATACCAGTTCTTTTCATCTACTGGCAATAAGTCGTTTGCCATGCAGACCACACTTCCCGTTCCGATTTCTACCTTTAGAGACTCCAGACCGCCAAAGGCTTCTGCCCGGGCCGCAGGCTGTAAGACATCAAAATTCCTGATCGCGGTCTTTCCGGGGGACGCCGCTTTCTTGATCTCGATCGGAGAAAGCACACCATTTTGATAAAGCAGCAGATCAATTTCTTTTTGGTCCCTGTCCCTGTAATAGAAAACAGGAGGTTCTTTCCCCGCGTTCAAATAGCTTTTATAAATTTCTGAAAACACATGGCTTTCAAAGAATGCGCCGGACATGGCCCCCCTCTCCAGCGCTTCGGGATTTCCCCACTTTAAGAGGTAAGCAGCTAAACCGGTATCCAAAAAATGAAGAAGCGG
>DXDD01000047.1 GCA_019115665.1 Candidatus Eisenbergiella pullistercoris
ACGCCCACCACTCGGATTCGATATAGTTGTCATGATAGGTTACGTAGGGATCGTCCATGTCGGCCCAGAAGCCCACCTTTTTGGAGAAATCCTCCCACATGCCTTTGTATTTCCACACGCTCTCCTTACACTTCTCGATGAAGGGCGCGATGCCGTATTCCTCGATCTGCTCCTTACCGTCCAGACCAAGCGCCTTTTCCACTTCCAGCTCCACCGGAAGTCCGTGGGTGTCCCAGCCCGCTTTTCTGGGAACCATATAGCCCTTCATGGTGCGGTATCTGGGGATCATGTCCTTGATGGCGCGGGTCTCCACATGGCCGATGTGGGGCTTGCCGTTCGCGGTCGGCGGTCCGTCATAAAAGGTATAGGTCGGGCAGCCCTCCCGGATCTTCATGCTCTTTTCAAAAATTTTGTTTTCTTCCCAGAATTTCTCGATTTCCTTCTCCCGTCCCACAAAATTCAGGTCGGTGTTCACTTTTTCATAAAGCGGCATCTTCTTCCTTCCTTTCTTAATCGACGTCTGCTGCATATGCAAGCCGACCGCTCCCTGCCTTCGACACTCCCGCGATCGCCGCCGAAATTCGTGATCCGGCCTGTCGGCCTGCTCACTCATTTCGGCCCGGTTGTCAAATGTCTGTGCATCCTTGCGTGCAGGCACGCAGTCTGCACAGCCGCTTGACAACGCTTTCATCGAAAAAAAGCCCCGTCCCTGTAAAAGGACGAGGCTTTGCTCGCTGTACCACCCGTTACATCATACGTCCGGCCTGTCAGGCAGGCGCCTTCCGGCAATCTTCGGATTATATGGCTTCCCGTAACGGAGGAATCCCGGCTCCGCCTACTTGAGTTTCCTCTTCATCCGAGTCTCCCCGTTCAGCCCGCAGCTCCGAAGTGATCTTCTCCATTCCCTACTCGTACCGGTTTTCCACCTCCGCCGGCTCGCTGTGACTTTTCTGAAATGGGTACTGTCTTCTTCCCAGCTTTTTTCGCATCTGCGGGTATTATAAAGCCCGCAAAGCCGCATTGTCAAGGGATTGCGGCAAAAATTATCCGGATTAAAAATTATCCGGATGCCGTTACAATTCTTCCGAAGGCTGAATTGTAACGGATGCTTCCTCCCGATACATTTTCGTACGGTCTGCGCAGTGAATGCGCAGACCTGGCCAAACAGCAGCCGGTTCAGGCCGGAACGTTCCTACAGTTTTTTCACAAACAGCGCCCGGATGGCGTTGAGCACCGCCAGGATCATCACGCCCACATCGGCAAAGATGGCAAGCCACATATTGGCGATGCCCAGCGCTCCCAGGACAAGGCAGATCAGCTTGATGCCGATTGCAAACACGATATTTTCATAAACGATCCCAAGGCATTTGCGGGAAATGCGGATGGCCTTTGCGATCTTCATGGGATCGTCGTCCATCAGCACCACGTCCGCCGCTTCGATGGCGGCGTCGGAGCCCATGGCTCCCATGGCGATGCCGATGTCGGCCCGCCTCAGGACGGGAGCGTCGTTGATGCCGTCTCCCACGAAGGCCAGCTTTTCCTTCTCCGCTTTCCTCCCGAGAAGCTCCTCCACCTTTTCCACCTTGCCGGCGGGCAGCAGTTCGCTGTACACCTCGTCGATGCCAAGGGTCTCTGCCACCTGGTCCGCCACCTTCCCGGCGTCGCCGGTGAGCATGACGGTTTTGCGGACGCCGGAAGCCTTCAGCTGGCGGACCGCCTCCTGCGAATGGGGCTTTACCACATCGGAAATCACGATATGGCCGGCATATTTTCCGTCGATCGCCATATGGATGATGGTCCCTACACAGTGGCAGCTGATAAAGGGGATGCCAAGATGGGCCATCAGCTTATCGTTTCCGGCCGCCACCTCTATGCCGTCCACCTTCGCCAGAACGCCGTTTCCGCTGATCTCCCGGATGTCCGTCACGCGGCTTCGGTCGATTTCCTTTCCATAGGCCTTCTGCAGGCTTCTGCTGATGGGATGGGAGGAGGCGCTTTCCGCCAGAGCCGCATATTCCACCAGCTTTCTGTCCTCCAGCTCGTTATGGTGAATGCCGTTCACCTCGAACACTCCCTGCGTCAGGGTCCCGGTCTTGTCAAATACCACAATCTTCGTCTGGGACAGGGCTTCCAGATAGTTGGAGCCCTTCACCAGAACGCCTGCGTTGCTGGCTCCGCCGATCCCGGCAAAAAAGCTTAACGGGATGCTGATCACCAGCGCGCAGGGACAGCTGATCACCAGGAAGGTCAGCGCGCGGTAGATCCAGGTGCCCCAGTCCGCAGACATGCCGGGCACAAGCAGGCCAAAAAGCGGCGGCAGAAGCGCCAGCGCCAGCGCCGCATAACAGACCGCCGGCGTGTAGATCCGGGCGAACCGGGAAATGAAATCTTCCGATTTCGACTTCCGGAAGCTGGCGTTCTCCACCAGATCCAGGATTTTGGAAACCGTGGATTCTCCGAACTCCTTCGTGGTCTGAACCTTCAGCACGCCCGTCATGTTGATGCAGCCGCTGATGATCTCATCCCCCGCCTTCGCGTCGCGGGGAAGGCTCTCCCCGGTCAGGGCGCTGGTATTCAGCGTGGAAGCGCCTTCCACGATCCTGCCGTCGATGGGAACCTTTTCGCCGGGCTGCACCACGATGACGCTGCCGGTCTCCACCTCATCCGGGTCCACTCTTTCCAGCTTTCCATCCCTTTCCACATTGGCATAGTCGGGGCGGATATCCATCAGCTCGCTGATGTTTCTGCGGCTCTTTCCCACCGCGTAGCTCTGGAACCACTCGCCCACCTGATAAAACAGCATGACGGCGATGGCCTCCGTATAGTCTCCGCTTCTCTCGTAAAGCGCCAGCGCGATGGCCCCCACCGTCGCCACCGCCATCAGGAAGCATTCGTCAAACACCTGGCGGTTCTTTATCCCCTTAAACGCCTTCAGCAGGATATCATAGCCGATCACCAGGTAGGGCAGCAGATACAGAAGAAACCGCAGCCAGCCGGTAACCGGAATAAAATGCAGGGCGATCAGAAGGGCCGCTGAAACGATGATTCGGACCAGCATGGTCCTTTGCTTTTGATTCATGATTACCTCTTTCCAGCCGCCGCAGGCGGCATTTATTCGTAAAAGAATGGCGCGAGCCATTCTTTGGCACGAACCCTCGGTTCGTGCCGCCCTCCTCCCCGCCGGAGCAGTCTGTACCGGGACACGTATGCCGTCGCAGTCCGTGCCGGAATACGTACGCCGGCGCAGTCCGTGCCGGAACACATGCGCCGGCGCATCGCTCCGGCGCACAGGCCTGTCGGGGGCAGGCTGTCTCCGGCCGTACGTTACAGAAAGATCTCGCAGTCGTCCTCCACCTTTTTGCAGTTCGCGCGGACCGTCTGCATCACTTTTTTCGGATCCTGTCCTTCTTCAAATTCCACGATCATCTTCAGCATCATGAAATTCACCGAAGCGTCCTTCACGCCTTCGGTCTTCTTCGCCGCTTCCTCCATCTTGTTCGCGCAGTTGGCGCAATCCACGTCAATTTTATAAGTCTTTTTCATGATTTTGTATTCTCCTTTTCTTTAACAATTAAGCAATTATTTAATTGATGATCCTATCATATGCCTTCTCCTCCTTTTCGTCAACCGCTTTTCCTCCTCTTCTTCCGAACGGGCAAAAAGTATTTCCAAATGGGCAAGGCTTCTGAGAATTTTGCGCATTTTCCCCGGATGTGATAAAATGTCCGAAAAGGAAACGAATCAGGCGCTTAGGAATGGAGGTTCCCATGGCAGAAAACAGACTGCCCCACGATCATGGGCAGAAAATCGAACGGCAGCCGGGCGAAATGCCCAGCGTGGATAATTTTCAGACAGTAGCGGAAATTTTCAAACAGCTCGGAGACGGAAGCCGGATCCGGATCTTCTGGCTCCTGTGCCACTGTGAGGAATGCGTCATCAATCTTTCCGCCCTGGTGGAAATGAGCAGCCCTGCCGTCTCCCATCACCTCCGGCAGCTGAAGGCCGCCGGACTGATCGTCAGCCGCAGGGAGGGCAAAGAGGTTTATTATAAAGCGGCGGATACCGACAGGGCGCAGCTTCTGCATCATATGATCGAGGATCTGGTGCAGATCGCCTGCCCGTCCGGCCGGTAGCCGCGGGGGAGATTTCCATGATAAAAGATGCTTTTTCCTGTCTGCAGGCGGCGCTCTCTCAGATTCCGGAAGGCTCTGTCTGCGTAAAACGTCATACAGAATACGGCTGCACGCCTTTTTCCGATCGGCTGAAGGTCCGGACGGACGGCAGAGGGATACTCAGCGTCTATCCGGTCTACGAGGGGATCGAGCTTTCTCATCTGCGGTTTGTTTCCGCACAGGCCGCTTTTCATCATGCCGCCTCTCCCCGCGTCCTGGAGATCAGCCACTGCCAAAGCGGACGGGCCGGCTGGAATCTGAAGGACGGCATGTCCGTTTTTCTCGGAGCCGGGGATCTGGCCCTGCACAGCACGAACTGCTGCTCCGATTCCGTCATGACCTTCCCGCTAAAGTATTACGAAGGGATCACCCTGTCCGTAAATCTGGATCTGCTGGAAAAAAACTGCCCTGAGATCCTTCAGACCGCAGGCTTTGACGCCGGCAGCCTCTATGAAAGCTTCTGCGTTCCGTCAAAGTCCGAGGCCCTCCCTTCCTGCCCGGAAACGGAGCGGATCTTTTCGCCTCTGTACTCCCTTCCCGAATCGCTCCGGCTGGCATATTTCCGGCTGAAGGTGCAGGAGCTTCTTCTTTATCTGTACCGGCTGACGCAGCTTGCTTCTCCTGAAAAGGGGATCGCCCGCCACAGCAACAGCCAGACCGAGCTGATCCGCGCCATTCATGACCGCCTGATACAGAATCCGGGACAGCGCTTCACCATCGAAGCGCTGTCCCGGGAATATCTGATCAATACCTCTACCTTGAAGTCCGTATTCAAGGCTGTTTACGGCCAGCCCATCGCCGCCTATATGAAGGAATACCGCATGCGCCAGGCCATGGAGCTCCTGCGCGAATCCGACGCTCCCATTTCCGATATCGCGGCCGCCGTGGGCTACGAATCCGCCGGAAAATTCACCGGAGCCTTTCAGGATATCGCCCATATCCTGCCTTCCGAATACCGCAGGCAGCACCGCGGCCGGTAACGCCGGCCGCGGGGAACTCCAGCCCGGCCGCCGGGAAGCTCCGGCAGCGGAGGGAGCCGCCCCGGGAACTCCAGCCCGGCCGCCAGGAAGCTCCGGCTGCGGATGACGGCCGCAATCTTCTACAGTCCCTGCTCTCCCAGCACGAAATGCACCACGCCGCAGTCGTACTGCGCCCAGATGCCGTGCCTCGCCTCGTCTCCGGAGCGTTTTTTATCCGCCACGAATACGCCGTCCTCAAAATGGCCCTCTTCGATCACCATCAGTTCCATATTGTAGGCCTGATGCTGCTGATTCAGCTGGTTTGCCGGAATGGAGCCGTCCATCCGCATCTTCTGCCAGAACAGCCGGACCTTATGGCCCACCAGATAAAACTCCCGCTCTCCCGTCTGGAAAAGAAGGCCCCTTGCCATCTCCTCCTCCAGGCTGACCGGCACCCGATTGACGCCGGAAAGATCCCTTCCATGTCGGAAATCCATGGCGACCCAGCCCGCATAATCCGGCCCCGCTCCCGCAAAAGAAGCCCGGCAGACCAGATCTCCGACAGCAAGACGGCAGGAATCCTGTCCCGCATGCTGGATCAGGGTATGGATCTTCTGCGTTCCCGCATACCGAAGCAGAAGCTCCTTCGCGTTTTCCAGCATCACAAAGGAATGCCGGACCGCTTCCGCCCGTTCCTTCAGCTTCCCATCCTCATCCAGAAAACTCTCTATTCCGAACACATGATAACCGATGGCGGCATGCTTTCCCGCAGCCTCGATCGCCATGGACGCGTTCACAGCCGTCATCCCGGACTCCGGCACATAAAAAGCCCAGCCTTCCCTGTCATACAGCGCCTGCGTCCTCTGCACGCTCACCGGATCTCCCTCATAGGTGTCCGGAGAAAGCGCGTCCAGATGCTCCGCCGCCGCCCGCCAGATGGGAAGCGCCCTGGAAACCGCTCCGCCGGAAGGATAATCCAGCCCCGCCAGACTCCAGCCCTTTTCCCCGTTGCCGTCCAGCCACACGTTCACATACAGGAAAAGATCGTAGACCTGCTTCCCCGCTTCCGCGATCGCATCGATATAGCGGGCCGTTCCCCAGGCCATGCACAGCTCCGCCCCGAGGCTTCCGAACACCTCCTGCCAGCTTCCCTCTGTCCGGCAGCCGTTTTCCTTCCAGGCCCTTCCCACATAGCCGGAAACCGCCCGCGTCCCGTCCGTCCAGACCAGCGCGCCGTCCTGCCTTCCCTGTTCCTCCTGTGCCGCGCATTCCTGCGCCGCACGGATCACCGCTTCCGGGACCGGCCCCTCAAAAGCCGCCGTCCCCTTTTCGCTGAAATCCCGCACAGACGCAGCGTACATGCCTGGCTCGTTTTCCACCTGCACGGCGATCACCGTCCCCGTCCGCGCGTCATAATCCCGGATCACCTCCATCAGACGGCAGAAGGCCCGCTGATCCTGCAGCCTGTTTTCCTCATAAAAGGGCGAAAGCGCCGCCGTTTCCGTACCGTCCTTACAGCGCGCGCGCACAAACCGCTTCCGGTCCGCCTTCACCCAGGCGGGCGCATACTCCATCTGCCCGTTCTTCCAGCTCGCAAACCAGAGAAGAATCGCGTGAAGCCCATGCTCCCGCACCCGGTCGATGATCCGCCTCACATAATCGCAGTCAAATTTTCCCTCCTCCGGCTCAAAGGCGTCCCAGCAGACCGGAACCGCCGCCGTATTCGCGCCGACCGCCTTCAGCGCCGCAAAGGCCGTCCGCGTATCCTGCGCATACTTCTCCCCTCCGGCGGCTCCCAGCGCGTATCCCGTGGAATTGTGAAGCTGTCCCCCGATGGAAAAAAACGGCTTCCCCTGAACCGTAAAATGTGTGTGTCGCTTCATACATCTGTCCCTCCTTTTTTTAGTTTATAAGTTTCACAAAGCGTTTCCTTTTGACTATGCGGGCTTCATCTATTAAAATATAAAAAAAACGGATTCCATATTGCGCTGTCCTCAGGATGGCAGAAGGAGGAAACATGAAGTTGTTTCGCAGAAGCGCCGGGCAGACGGAGGATCACACCTACGATGGGCAGCAGCCCGCCATGAAAAGCAGCATCTGCACCGGAGAAACGGTTGCGGGCTTTCTGGATGCCGGCGGGAAGTTTCAGGAGATCATGCTGATCGCGGGAGAAGAGGATCTTGCGCTGTTTTGCCGGAAATACGGCGTAAAAAAAGAGGAGATCCGACACATTTTCTGAAAAAAGCACCGTTTGAAGGCTATTTTTTTACAGAAAGCCGATCATTTTTTTGCCCGGTATCTTCTTCCACCGCAAACCTTCCAAGCACCCCGTCAGCCGCCGCTTCCAGCTCTTCATCCGTCTCTCCTTCCAGGATGAAATAGCCGCGTCCCATCACGGAATGGCCGGTGGTCACCCGCTCCAGCCGGTCCCCCGGGCGGAGCTCACAGTCCCAGGCGCGCAGGGAGACCCCCTCCGGGAACGCCAGCTCCTCCTTCCCCGGCACCGCCTTCACGATGCCCTCCGGCAAAGCGAAATAACGGATCAGAAGTCTGCGCGTCTCTTTCGGTTCATAGGTATAGGGCAGCCCGCACTGGCTGCGGATGTACGCCTCCGCCATATCAATGCCCGTCGCCATGGGCGTGAAAAGGTCATGCAGATGATGGCCGGATGGCCGGGCCGACAGCTCTATGACAAAAATCCTTTCCCCGGAGATCATCAAATCCGCATGAAGCAGACAATCCTGCAGCTCCAGCGCCGCCGTTACCCGCTCCAGATGATCCCGGACCAGAGAGATCAGACGCGCTTCCCTCTCTTCCTGACCGGTCACGGAAAAATATCCCACCGCCTGTCTCGCGGGCGGGGGCGTCAGCAGCTTTCTCCGAAGCAGGATCTGGCAGTATTTTTTCCCGTCCATCGCCGCGTCCACGCCATATTCCTCACCGGACACCGCTTCCTCCAGCACGTAATCCTCCCCGGAAGCCTCCGGCTCTCCGGCCGTTCCTCCGTCAGGCTCCCCCAGCGCCGTCCGCAGCTCGTCCACACCGTTTAAAAAGAAAATTCCCCTGCTGCCCGAGCCATACCGCGGTTTCAGAATCGCGGGAAAGGGAAGCGCTTCCTCCGCCTTTTTTATCAGGTTATCCACGATCTGCCGCGCTTCTTCCGCCTCTTTTCCACAAAAGGCGGAAACCAGTTCACAATAACAGTCTCTCAATCCGGCCGCATGCAGTTTTTCATGGAACAGATATTTATCCGTGCACCAGACGGCGGACTGCCTGCTGATACCGCGAAGATGGAAGGCGTCGTTTACCGCTCCTGCCGTCGTCAGATAACGGCCGATAGGGCCGGTGATCACAAAATCCGGACCGGACTGCGCTTTTCCTCCGTCCGGTCCCTCCAACAGCGCGCCGCCATCCTGCCGGAGCGCTTCCAGCACCGCTTTCTCTCTGGAAATATCCACGGCAAGCCCTTCGTCAGCCGCCTTCAATCCGGCCGCTTCCGGATTTCCGTCCAGCGCCGTCACAAAAACGCCGAACTCCTGCGCTTTTTTAATCGTATGAAGAGATTCCTCTCCCGCCCCGATCAGCGCCGCTCTCTTACGCATTATGCTTCCTCCCTTTCAGTACCCCAGCCAGCTTCTTTCTCAGTCCCCGCCAGGTCCAGAGCAGGGTGAAATACAGCATGAACCGCATCGTGGAGCGCTGCTGCATATCCACCAGCCGCTTTTCCTCTTCATTAAAACGCTCCTGATACCAAGGATTTTTCTGAAAATCCGGAAAGGTCTCCCGCATCTCTCTGCCCATGGCCTTCACGAAGGCGGGATCTTTCCGCTTCACGCCCAGCATGTAGGAAAACAGGGTATTCACGTAGAACAAAACGGTAAAGCTGTATTCCAGCTCCCTGTAATATTCTTCAAAGTAGCCGTATTTTTTTGCCTCATCGATCATGATCCGCCCCGCCTGCATCCGGTCCTCGCATCGTTTTTTCGTGATGGTATGCACGGTGGAGGCGTCATGCTGATAGTAGTAATACATGGGCTCCGGAATGTATTCAAAATGCTTCGCCCGCAGCATCCAGGTATTGCCGAGCGCGTTGTCCTCGTAAAAGATCCCCTCCGGGAAACGGCTGCCGCAGCCCAGGATGATCTCCCGCCGGTAGATCTTCACCACCAGGCTCCCGCTGTCCAGGATGAGAGAGGCATATTTTTCATGATTCAGAATTCCCGTCTGTTCCGGCCGGTTGTTGTGTACTGTCTGCCCCGCCTTCATGCTGTGCTCATCGGTCAGACAGTAGTCGCAGCCCACCATGTCCGCTCCGGTCTGTCCGGCGCGGGCAAGGAGCTTCTCATACATATCCGGCGTGATCCAGTCGTCGCTGTCGATGAAGCCGATCCACTCTCCCCGGGCCAGGGACAGACCGATGTTTTTCGCCCCGCCCTGCTTCCGGTTCACCTCGGAATGAACGGCCCGGAATCTCCCGGGATACTCCCTTTCAAAGCGCTGCAGGATCTGCCAGGAGTCGTCCGTGGAACAGTCGTCCACGGCGATGATCTCCATATCCTCCAGCGTCTGGCTGACCAGAGAATTCAGGCAGTATTCCAGCTTCCCCTCCCCGGCCGTATTATAAACGGGCACGATCACGCTCAGCAGCATGCGGCCTCCCCTCCTTTCCCGGCTTACGGTACGCTTCGCCCGTCCGCGTCATTTCGCAAACCAGGCGCAGATCCTGCGCACGGCTTCGATCACATCCTCCACGTCCCGGTCGCTCAGGGCGTAATAAAGCGGCAGGGAAAGGATCTCCTCATACAGCTTTTCCGCCTTAGGACACAACCCCTTATGATATCCCAGCTTCTGATAATACGGAAAATAATAGACAGGAATGTAATGCACGTTGCAGCAGATATTTTCTGCCGCCATCGCCTCAAAAAAGCCATTCCTGTCGATCCTCAGCGTTTCCGGACGGATCCGGAGGATGTACAGATGCCTGGTGGTGTCGGACTCCGGAAGCTCCTGCTGCACGGTGACCTGCGGGATCCGGGAAAACGCCTCGTCGTAGCGTCTCACGATTTCTTTCCGTCTGGCGCGGAACATCTCCAGCTTGTCCAGCTGGCTGATGAGCAGTCCCGCCTGGATGTCCGTCATGCGGTAGTTGTAGCCCAGCTCGATCTGCTCGTAATACCAGGGGCCGTCCGGCTCCTTCGACATGAGGGACGGATCCCTGGTGATCCCGTGCTTTCCGAACAGCTGAAGCCGTTTGTAATATTCGTCGTTATCCGTCGTCACCGCGCCGCCCTCGCCGCTGGTCACAGTCTTCACCGGGTGGAAGCTGAAGGTGGTCAGATCCGCGATGGAGCCGGTGGGCTTTCCGTCATACCGGGTTCCGATGGAATGGGCGCCGTCCGTGATCAGCACCAGGCCGTGCTCATCACAGATCTTACGAAGCTCCTTCAGATTCGTGGACTGCCCGGTAAAATCCACCGCAACCACCGCCTTCGTTTTCTCCGTCACCAGAGCGCGCACCTGCTCCGGATCAATATTGTAGGTATGTTCGTCGATATCCGCGAACACCGGCTTTGCTCCGCAGTAGAGCGCGCAGTTCGCGGAAGCCGCAAAGGTGATGGGCGTGGTGATCACCTCGTCCCCCGGCCCAACGCCCGCCGCCAGACAGGCGATATGCAGCGCCGCCGTTCCATTGCTGACCGCAACCGCATGCTTCGCGCCCGTCAGACGGCACAGCTTTTCCTCCAGCTCCCCGATCTTCGGCCCGCAGGTCAGATAATCGCTCTTCAGCACCTCCAGGACGGCCCTGTAATCCGCCTCGTCCAGATACTGATGCCCGTAAAAAATTTTCGTTTCCCGAACCGGTTTTCCTCCCGCGATCGCGGGAACCGCATGTTTCGCTTCCATAAATCCGATATGCCTCCTTTTCCGGAAGCCGGTCTCCTGTTTTTCGTAGACCGGTCTTTGCGCCTTTCCGCCAGCCGGCCCTTCTGTCCGGCCTGCAGAAAGTCTTTCAGAAAAAACAGCCCGAAGGCGGCTGACGCTTCCGGGCTGTCCCTGTTTCAGATCCAAACACGCTCCGCTGCTGACGTGCGTTTTCTATTTTTCCAGCTCCACTTCCTTCAGTCGCTCCCTCAGATCCTCCACGGAAAGCCACTCGCTGTTGGTGCCGGAGCTGTAGGAAAAGCCCTCCTCCACCTTTTTACCGGAAAGGTCGGGCACCTGTCTGTCGTTGAACACCATCTGCGGATAAACGATATAATGCTTATCATATTCGTAGGTGTTGAAGGAATCCTCCGTGGTCACCATGATCTCATGCAGCTTCTCGCCGGGACGGATGCCGATCTCCTTCAGCCTGCACCCGGGGAGCATGGCCTCCGCCAGATCCGGCACACGGAAGGAAGGGATCTTGCTGATAAAGGTCTCGCCGCCCTTTGCCTCTCTCAGGGCCTTGATCACCAGCTCCACGCCTTCCGTCAGGCTGATCCAGAAGCGGGTCATGCGCATATCCGTAATGGGAAGCTCCGTGCCGCCGTTTTTGATGATGTTATGGAACAGCGGGATGATGGAGCCGCGGCTTCCCGCCACGTTGCCGTAGCGGACGATGGCAAAGCTGATATCCTTGGTGCCGGAATAGGCATTTGCCGCCACGAACAGCTTGTCGCTCACCAGCTTGGTGCCGCCGTAAAGATTCACCGGGTTCACCGCCTTGTCCGTGGACAGGGCGATCACCTTCTTCACATTGGTATCCAGCGCCGCGTCGATCACATTCTGCGCCCCGTTAATATTCGTGCGGATCGCCTCGTTGGGATTGTATTCACAGGCCGGCACCTGCTTTAAGGCCGCCGCATGGATCACATAATCCACGCCCTCAAAGGCCCTCTTCAGCCGGTCCTTATCCCGCACATCCCCGATGAAATACCGCATCACCGGAGCATATTCCTTCAGCTCATTCTGCATCACGAACTGCTTGTACTCGTCTCTGGAATAAATGATGATCTTCTTAGGATGATAGTGCTTCAGCACGTATCTGGTGAAGCTCTTCCCGAAGGATCCCGTTCCGCCCGTGATCAGTATGGTTTTATTATCTAACATGTTTTCCTCCTTACAGGACGCTTTCTGCTCCGGCCGCAGCGGGAACCGCATCCATGCCTTTTTGACCCTCTGCTATCAGTAATAAACCGAATTCCCGGATACCTCTCCCGGTTTTCCATACTTCAGACAGCTGGCAACCGCCCTGGCATACAGGGTTCTTCCCGCCTCCGTCAGATGAACGCCATCCTCCAGATACTCCTCCGCGGTATAGATATTGATCCCCATCGTGCTGTAGGCGTCGATATAGAGGGTATTTCTCATTTCCGCCACATTCCGGCAGGCATTGGCATAATCCGTCAACGTTCCCTGCCCGTAATTCTTCATATTGCTGTCCGTCACCATATAGCCGTTCTCGTAGAACTGGCAGTAAGTCGGAGAAATCAGAAGGAACTGCGCGTTCGGGCTGGCTCCCTGCAGCATCTCCAGCGCATTGTACAGCGCTCCCGTATATCCGTGCGGATCATAGGTGTCGCTTCCCTCCACCGCGATCGGAGTTCCGGAAAAATAATCATTCAGTCCATACGCAATGATATAATAGTCCACATCTGCCGGATTCACATTGCGGATCACACCGCCGGCCGGATAGCCCTCCAGGAAATTGGTATCCACTAGGCCGCTCATCACATAGACCATACCCGTCAGGGAGGTGGAATCCCAGGTATCGTAATTCACATCCGATTCGCCGGGCTTCAGGGTGGCCCTGGTTCCGCCGATGGCGCAGTTGTAAACGTTGGCGTTCATGTAGGCAGCCAGCTGAGCGGCGATTCCCGTATCGCTTCTGTCCATGTCCCAGATACTGTCGCCGAACACCACGATATTCAGCTTATCCTCCTGCGACTGTTCCTCAGGCTGCGTCTCCGCCGCGCCCTCCGTCTCCGCCGGCTGCGTTCCCTCCTGCGCGGCGCTCTCTGTCTCTGCTTCCGCGGCCGCCTGTCCGTCGGTATACTGATGCAGCTGATTGCGCAGCGCCTCGTTTTCCGCCTGCAGCTCGGCGATCTGCGCCTGCAGCCCGGCAACGATTCCTTCGTCGGCAGCGTTCTGGCTCACCGTCGTTCCCGCATCTGCGGACGGCCCTGATTCCGCCACATCCGTTTCCGAACACGCCGTTAATACCAGCGCCATCACGAGCAGCAGCGCCGTCAGCAGACTGATTTTTCTGTTCAGCCGTTTCATATCCTTCCTCCTCGTTTTCCTGTCATTTCAAGCCTCCCCCCCACGTCGTTTACAGTATATTCCAAAGTCCGCGGACATGCAACGGACTTCATAAAATCTTAAACAGATCCTTCTTATTTTTTCCGTAT
The DNA here is from genome assembly GCA_019115665.1 of Candidatus Eisenbergiella pullistercoris. Classification (GTDB taxonomy): domain Bacteria; phylum Bacillota; class Clostridia; order Lachnospirales; family Lachnospiraceae; genus Eisenbergiella; species Eisenbergiella pullistercoris. The sequence goes on from DXDD01000047.1 coordinate 13,525, forward strand.
TTTTCTATTTTATTCTTCCGTTTTCCTCCGTCCGGAGATCTCATACAGCCGCATCTCAAAATCCCGCCGTTCCTTCACGCCAAGATTATGCAGGATCAGGCCGGAAAACACGGACTGGATCGCCGCCAGCTCCACGAAGCCGCAGACGATCAGGGTAGGGAACTTGTCCACCATGCCGGTCTCCAGAAAGGCGATCAGCACCGGGATGAAAAAGGCCGCCGAAATCGCGGTAAGAAGCACCGCCAGGCCGGCGAAAAAGGCCAGCGGCTTATACTGGCGGAACATCCGCAGGATGGTTCCAAGCACCCGGATGCCGTCCGAGTAGGTGTTCAGCTTGGATTCGCTCCCCTCCGGCCGGTCCCTGTAATCCACCACCACGTTGTCCACCTGCATGTTGTTGTACACCGCGTGGATCGTCATCTCCGTCTCGATCTCAAAGCCCTTGGACAGCACGGGAAAGCTTTTCACGAACTGATAGCTGAAAGCCCGGTATCCGGTCATGATGTCCTGGATCTCGGAATGAAACAGCAGATTGATGCTCCTTTTTACCAGGCTGTTTCCCATGTTGTGGAAGGGTCTCTTGTTTTCCTCGTAATAGGTGGAAGACAGGCGGTCTCCCACCACCATGTCGGAATAATCCAGAAGAACCTTATCCGCCATCTGCCCCGCGCACTCCAGGGGATAGGTATCGTCCGCGTCCACCATGATATAGCACTGCGCCTCGATCTCCCGGAACATCCGCCGGATCACGTTTCCCTTTCCCTGCTTCCTCTCCCGGCGCACCACCGCGCCCGCTCTTTCGGCAAGCTCCACGGAACGATCCGTGGAATTGTTGTCATACACATAGACCACGGCCTCCGGAAGAGCCTCTTTCGCGTCCCTTACCACCTTCTCAATGGTCTTTTCCTCATTGTAGCAGGGAATCAGCACTGCAATTTTGTCCATATTTACCTCCATACCGAAGCGTTCTGCGCGCCGCGCCTCAGGTTTCTTTCTTTAAAAGCCCTGATAAATAAACTCCGCCGCGCTGTAATCCGGCCCGTAATTCCCCAGCAGGATCACGTAGAAAAGCAGCGCGTACCAGATCAGCCAGCGCAGCGGAAGACGCTTCCTCCCGATCCGCTCCCGGACGGAACCCTTCTCCTGCAGAAGAGAAACCGCAAGCAGCAGAAGCAGAGAGACCGCCGCGATGGTGAACTCGATCCAGTCCAGCCCCAGCGTGAAGACGGAGCCGTTCGCCAGAATGCCCGGATTAAAAACGGAGACCGAAAGCCCCAGCATACGCCAGGCGTCTCCCACGCTGTCCGCCCGGAAGAAAACGAAGCCGATGTTCACCAGGAAAAAGGTGCGCAGCACCCGCAGGCCGTCCACCCATTTCGCTTTCGGGTCGATCCCAAGCTTCTGCATTCCCTTCGCGTATACGGGACCAAGCAGTTCTCCGCAGACGATATAGAACCAGTGCAGAAGGCCGGAGCCGATCACATACTTCCAGTCCCCGCCGTGCCACACGCCCACGGTAAACCACAGCAGAAACATCCCGGCGAAGGTGGTGAGCTGCTTTCCTTTTTTCTTCCCGAACCTGGCGCGGAGCTTTTTCCCAAGCCCTGCAAACAGGGCGGAGCGCAGGATCGGATAGAACACGTATTCCTTCATCCACACCCCCAGAGTGATGTGCCATCTGCGCCAGTACTCGGAGATGGTCCGGGAAAAGAAGGGCCGTTCAAAGTTCTCCGGCAGCTTCAGCCCGAAGGTCTGCGCGATCCCCAGGGAAATATCCATCCCGCCGGAAAAATTGGTATAGAGCTGGAAGGCGAAGGCCACGGTTCCGATCCAGATGTACAGCCCCGGATACTGCCCGTAATTCCCGTAGACCGTATCCACGATCTTTCCCATCCGCTCCGAGATCACCAGCACCTTGAAAAAGCCCCACAGCATCCGCTGCATCCCCCTGGTCACCTGCACATAGTCGAAGGGATGGGGAGCAAAAAGCGGATCCCCGTCCTCCCGGAAGCGCAGGATCGGCCCGGAAAGCATGCAGGGAAAAAACATTCCGTACAGCGCCAGCTTCCCCGGATTTTTCAGAGGCTTCGCGATCTCAAAATACACGTCCGCCACATAACCGATGAGCGTGAGGGAATAATAGGAAATCCCCAGCGGAACCAGCCAGTCCAGCCCGTGCAGCAGCTCCCCTTTCCGGAAGAGGGATGCGATCCCGTTCACCGTATTGATGCCGAAATTGATGTACTTCAGCAGAAACAGAGCGCCCACGTTCACAAGGATCACGGCGGCGAGCGCCCTCCGGCACTTCCTCTGCGGCTCCTTCCCGGGATCCTCCCCGGCCGCCCTGCGCGCCTGCGCCCGCTCTCTGACCTGCGTCATCCGCCAGATTCCCGCCTGGCAGACCAGCACGGCGGAAAGCGGATAGAAAATGAGGAAGCCGTTGTCCGAAAAAAAGTAATAAAGAAGACTGGCCAGAAGGAGGATCACCCACTGGCCTTTTTTCGGCACAATATAATAGATCAGCAGCACAAGCGCATAGAAAAGCAGAAAATAAAAGGATGTGATGCTCAAGGTTTCCGTTCCTTTCCTTCCCGGATGCTGTCCCGCCCCCGCGGGAAGGCCGTCAGTCGATCTGGCTTAAAATAATATCCACCATCTCGCCCACGTTCTTCATGGAAACCACCTGTCCCATGTTGAACTTCACGCCGAATTCCTGCTCCACCGCGGCGATCAGATTGATATGCTCCAGGGAATCCCAGCCGTCCACATCCTCGGACGTGGTCTCGTCGTTCACCTCGATGCTTTCATCGTCAAACACATCCTGAAACACGCCGTTTAAGGTTTCGTATACTTCTTCTCTTGTCATGATTACCTCTTTTCCTGCGGCCGCAGGCCGCATTTCATTAAAGTAGGAAACGGCAAAACCGTTTTCCGTCTCTTTTTCTCATTTTTCAATCTCGATAAAATGGTTTTTGTTCTCATACTGCTCCGGAATGTCAAACCGCCATACGCTCCCGCTCTCGTCCTCCCGGAGCTTTTCAAAGCCCTGCAGCCCGTAAAAATCTCTCACCATGCCGTTCTTCGCCGTGGGATAATAATAGCCTAAGATCGCCCGGATGCCGCGCTCCCGGCACTTTTCCACAAGCACATCCATCATGGCATACTCCATGTCCCGCTTCAGGACGCGGCAGCTCATCAGCCACAGATCCAGATGCAGGGCCCTGCCGGACGAAGCACCGGCCGGAACGGACGCGGCACTGTCCGGGGCAGCCGCAGCGCTGTCCGAAGCGGGTGCGGCATCATCCGAAGCACCAGCCGCTGCGCCGTCCGGCCCTTCGTGACCGATCAGCACGCTCACCACGCCGTTGTCCCCGAACTTGTCCTCCAGCTTCCCGTACAGAGTGATGCAGGACGGATCCTGCGCCGCCTCCTCGATCTGCGTCTGGGTATAGCGTCTGGTGGTCAGGTTGAACTGATTGCTTTTATTCGTCAGCTGGGCGATCCTGGCCATATACAGCGGCTCAAAGGGGCGGATCACCGCCTTCATATGCAGGGATTCCAGATACGCGCCGTAGTCCGTGAAGCTTGCCTGCTCGGCCGCCCGCAGGGCGTTTGCCCGGTACATCTCGTTCCGCTTTCTGTCGTCCTCGGAAAGGGAGGTCACCTCAAAATAGCCGTTATGGTCCAGCACGCGGATGTACTGCTCCGGCGAACCCAGCTCCGGAACCGCCACGCCCTGCGCCTGCGTACGGACGATCTCCCGCTCCGCCGGATTGTCGTCCGCGAAGACCAGGCTGTCAGGCAATATATTCAGTCCCGCCGCAATTTTCAGAATATTCTCACTTTTCGGTTCCCAGTTCGCCTTTATCAGAATAAAATCATCCGGCCTCAGCACGCCGTCCGGATGATTCAGACCGGCCAGCGCGTTTTCCTCCTCATTTTTGGAGTCCACGTTCAGCATGACGCCGATGTCCTTCAGGGACTTCACATAGGACTGAAATTCCGAATACACCTGACCCATGGAGGTTTCCTGCCCGATCTGCAGGTTCTCCACACCGTCGTCCCCCACGATGCCGCCCCAGAGCGTATTGTCCAGATCCAGCACCAGAGACTTTTTGTTTTTCCCGAAAATGGACTTGATGATGTTGGAAACGTTCAGCGCCAGCCACGGAATGGCCTTCAGGCACAGAGCATACTTGTACATGTGCCAGTAAAAAGGATCCGACCAGGCGTCCAGCCCGTAGGCCGCAGCCTGATAACAGATGTCGTTGAGGAAAAAATTCTCCGTATTCCCGGCATACTCCGCGAACCTTTCATTGAGCCGCCGCACGAAGGCCGTCCGCCCGCCGGGATTCACCCCGTCCTGATTGCCAAGAAGCCGGTAAAAGGGCTCCTCCATATTGTTCTGGATCACGGGGCAGTTCCATTTCTCCCGGATCCGCTCCCACATCGCCCGGAAATGCCCGAACTGCTCTTCCAGCGCCGCGTCCGCCGCCGCCCTGTCCCAACCGGGCGCAGGCCAGTTCGTGATATTCCGGTTACTGGTATGGATATAGATGATATCCGGATGAAAAGCATCCAGCTCCTCGTTTCCAAACATGGCGTCCTGCCAGTACTGACCGTATTCCGACTCATAAAACACCGGCTCGATCCCCTGGTCCAGAAGGAACAGCTCCAGGATCCGGATCACGTCATGGGTGGTGCTCCCGCCAAGGACGGCGATCCGCTTTTTTATCCGGGCCGAGCCGTCCGCAAGCAGCTCCTTTCGGATACGCTTTGATTTCTTCAGAATATATTCCGGGTCAAAAGGGTATTCCAGATCTTTCCGCATGAGACTCTCCTTTACTTCGCCCTTTAGCATACCACATTTCCCCGGGGGCCGCAATTTAATATTCCGTCCATCCTTCCCGGGGCACGCCGGACACGCTGTCAAACCCATAATAGGACGCGTAGGCCACGTTCACCCAGTAGCCCGGATCCTCCTGAATATCGGAATTGTACCCGTCGCTGTACTTTGTCTCGAAATCCGGCCGGAGCATGGGAATGGTCACATCCGTCACGCCCTCCTGCGCCTTCTGCGTCAGGTATACGTCCCGCTCGTTATATTCCCGGTAAATCCTCGCCAGATTGGCCCCGCTGTCCATGTAGGTAAAAAACATGAGCAGCATCAGCACGCAGATCAGCCCCGTTTTCAGACTGGCAAAAACCGCTTCCTTTCCCTCCACGTCCACAAAAAACTGAACGACGGCCACGGTGAGGAACACGCCCGCGCCAAAATAAGCCCGATCCTGGGTTTCCGGCGTGAGCACCAGGGCATAGCAGGTGGCCAGAAAAACGAAAGCCCACAGAAGACCGTTCCCGGAAGATGCCCACAGCGCCTTCCAGCTTTTTTTCTGATAGTAGACGATGATGAAAAGAAGGAGGCCGATGAGCAGAAGGATCAGGAAATTCTCCCGCACCGCCAGCGTGATCTTCTGGAACCGGGCCATATAGCCCAGCAGCCCGGAGTGCTCCTCCTCCTTCGCCGCCGCCCGGATGGCGTTTCCCGGAGCCAGCACCATGAAGGCAAGGCCGATCATATTTCCCAGCAGTCCCATGATCATCCACAGCTGCAGAAGGCGGCCGCCCTTTTGCTTCCCGGCCGTCTCCTGTTTTCCACAGGCCGAAGCGCCTTTTTTCCCTTCATACACATAGAGGGCCAGGCACAAAAGCACCATCAGCAGACCGCCGCCGGAGGAATTTTCATTGCACCAGCCTGCGAGAAGGCCCAGGAACGGAAGAAAGACCGCCCACAGAACAGGATGCGCCGGGCCAGGGGTCTGCGCCGGGCCGGGAGCCTGTGCCGGGCCGGAGCCCCGTGCCACACCGGAAGCCTGCACCGGACCGGAACTCCGTGCCACACCGGAAGCCTGCGCCGCGCCGCCGGCCAGCTTCAGCCCGTGACGGTACAGGGTGACAAAGCTCATGATGAGAACCGAACCCCACAGATAATTGCAGGCCCCCGTCTCCCACAGCACGGTCTGCCGGAACACCACCCCGAACATCCACAGAAGCAGGTTGATCAGGAGGTATACCGGCGTATCATATTTTTTCTTATGCTCCACGTTCTGATAGATCAGCAGAGTGAGCAGCACAAACGCGGCGGCATTCGCCACGTTGAACACCATTTTGTCCGTCAGCAGGAAAAAACGCAGGATCATATGGCACACCGAACGTCCCGTCCAGGTCATATACTGCGTATATTCCTGCGCGAACAGCGCTCCGATGGACGCCGCTTCCGAAACCGTTTTGGAATAGAACAGATCGTCCGTCATCATGGGGGTCAGCACGTTAAAAATAAAGATCAGAAGCCAGGCAGCCAGCACCGACAGAAGAAAAAGCAGCCGCCCTCCCTTACCGCCGTCTTTCGTCCGCATCTGCTTTTCCGGCTTCTGTTTTTCTGTTCTCTTCATCGCAAATCCTCTTCTGTCAGGGACATGACCGCCTGATACTCCGTGCGCCGTCCCTCTGATACATGAAACCTGTTCGCTCCCTGATTGCAGAACTCCTCTCCCAGCTCCTCCGGAAGCACCGTCCCGGGATGGAACAGAATCTCCAGACTGCGCCCGCGCCTGTCCGCCCGCTCCTTCATGGCGGGAAGCAGACGCTTCACCCTGGCTTCGTCCATCTGCCCGCTCATCACCAGCCCCCAGAGGAACATGGGCGGAGTTTCCTTCTGCCAGGACGGATGGTTTCGCACCACCGTTTTTTCCATACCGGGCGCAAGGAAATTCAGGATCAGATTCTTGATCCCGTTCACGGGCCGGAACGTCCTCCACAATCCGGGCGCTTTCAGAAACGGCAGGATCGGCTCCTTCGTCACCCGGATGTATTCCGTCGCGCAGCGCCGCTCCACGATCACCTCCAGCAGAGCCCAGTATACCACCGGGATCATCTGGGTGTGCTGGTGCCCGTCAAACCGCAGGGGCATGCGCGTCCCGAAGACCTTCCGGAAACGCTCCGTCTGCGCGGCGATCTCTGCCTTTAATTCCTTCTTTAACGGCAGAAACAGCTTAGGCGTATAGTTCCATTTAAACAGCGTTCCCCAGCTGATGTTGAAGTACCCCTTCTCATCCACCAGATGGGGCACCTCCGCCGGATCCGCCGCGCAGTGCCCTTCCATAAAATTCAGATGCACCGTCAGCCGGGGCTTTTTCGGAAGGCTGTCATATTCCGCCTTCAGCTTTGCCGCATATTCCTCATAGCAGGACATGTTGGTCAGGATACTGATCCCGTCCAGCTTTCCCTCCCGCAGACAGGAAAGGATGTCCTCTGAGGAATGGGGCGATATGGCATAATCATCGGCATGGATCTCGATCCGGGGCATAAGCGGTCTCCTTGTTTTCTGAATATTTTTCAAAATCATTCGCAATTTTCTGACATTTTATAAATAATTCACGCTATTCTATTTTCTCTGCTTCTCCCGCTCAAAATTCTCACAATTTCCTTCTTTCCAGATAAACGATTCGACAATATATCTGGGCCGGGCCTTCGCTTCCAGATAAATCTTACCCACATATTCTCCCACGATTCCCAGAGAAAAGATTGTCAGGCCGCCCATCAGGAGAGAGACCACCAGCGTGGTGGTATATCCGGGAACATTTCTTCCCATGGCCCACTCTGCGATGCAGTAAATGATCATGATCACGCTAAACACGCTCACCGCGAAGCCAAGCATGGAAATCAGCTGAATCGGCCGGGTGCTCATGGAGGTGATCCCGTCCGTCGCAAGATTCATCATCTTCCGTAATGTATATTTGGAGGTTCCTGCCTCCCGCTCCTTCACATCAAAGTAAACCACGTCAGACGGAAAGCCCATGGTGGGAATCAGCCCGCGCAGAAACAGATTCACTTCTTTATACTCTGATAACGCGTCCAGCGCCTTCTTCGACAGCAGACGGTAATCCGCGTGATTGCTCATCACGTTGCAGCCAAGCAGGTGCATGAGTCCGTAAAAGCCATTGGCCGTCAGCTTCTTGAAGAAGCCATCCGCATTCCGGTCGTTCCGAATGCCGTACACAATCTCACAGCCCGCCTGATATTTTTCCAGAAACTGATCCAGCGCCTCGATATCCTGCTGCAGGTCCGCGTCGATGGTGACTGCGATATCCGCGTGCTGCCTCGCCGCCATCATGCCGGCAAGAATGGCGCTCTGATGCCCGTAATTGCGGGAAAAGCTCAGGCCCGCGAACGTCGGATCCGTATCGCACAGACCGTGAATCAGCTGCCAGGTTTTGTCCCGGCTTCCGTCGTTGACGAGAAGGATCTTGCTTTCAGGCGAAGCCTTTCCTTCCTGCATCAGTCTGTTCAGTTTTTCCCGCATCACCTGCGCGCTGTGGGGGAGCGCCTCCTCCTCGTTATAGCAGGGGACGACCAGGTAGAGGGTGTTGGGTCTGTTGTTGTTCATATTTCTCCATTCCTTCCCGTTTTCTTTCATACAAAAAACGCCGGAAGAACCGGCTTACCGGTCCTTCGACTCCAATACGGTCACTTTATCCTTCCGAAAATACATTTTTGCCCCAAAGTGCCACTGATCAATATCATCCCACGAGGTCAGAAGCAGAGAATCCTTAGGCACCTCTCTGATCTCAGCTTCCTTTCCTTCTTCCTTCAGGACCTGAATATTATCCCATGCCGCCGTTCCAAACTCCTCTGCCGTTCCATCGCTCAGCTCCTTCACCGCGAGAACCGCCGTAAAGCGCTGAGGCTCCGCCGCTGCCGTCAGCAGAATATTGAAAGCAAGCACCGCCAGCAGGCCATAGAAGCAGACTCCCTCTTTTCCGGAAAATCCGTCTTCAGCCGGTGCCGCTTCCCTCTCCCGAACATTTTTCACGTACCATCCCGTAAAATATAACAGATTCAGCATGAGGAGCAGAATGTACATGGCGAAAATAATATTCTGCACCCTTCCGATATTCACTGTATGCACGGCATAATCCATGGGCGTAAACATGGAAGAAAGAAGGCAGAAGCTGAAAAACGCGACCGCTCCCGGAAGCGGAAAGCGGAAATGCAGCTGCCGGGCCATCCTTATCATAATGGGAATCAGAAGCAAAATCATGAGAAGCACCGTTTCATCCGTCCATTCCCCGATGTAAAAGAAGCCGTAATAAAAGGAACGGAAAACAGATACCACCGGATTTGAGGGTTCTCCCGCCACGTCCTGTCTCAGCCAGTTGCCCGGCGCGAGAATATTGACCCCAAATGCCGCGGCATTGACCACAAGCGGCGCCGCCACACACCAGAGCCTTTTTCTTCTTTTTATCACGATCAGAAACAGAAGCCCTCCTCCCAGACAGACAAACGTAAGGAGCGCCGTCACCAGATTGCCGCCCCCAATCATAACCGCCAGCAGAAGGCTGAACAGGAAGCTGATCCGTCCCGGCTTTTCCTTCTGCAGATTTTTCAGAATCAGCACCGCGAGAATCAGGAAAAAGCAATAAGGGACAATATAATGAACCGCTCCGTTGTACCAGTAAAACGCAGCAGGCTTACAGCCAATTTCCTGTACCGTCAGCCACAGCACGGCCATGGAGAAAATGATCTGGCAGCTTCTGTCTGTCCCCTTCAGAACATAAAAGAGAAAAAAGAGCGTCGCAAAGGTAATCAGACCGCACATGAGGAAAGGCACCGCCGCGTAGAAACGTTCTCCCCATATTCCGGGCTGCAGGGACATCAGAAAGATACTGGAAAAGGTCCCCTGCCAGTTCATATAGGCCTCCGCGACCGCCGCAGCCGCTCCCTTCAGAACCTCCAGCAGGGAATGGGTATCCACCCAGGCCAGATGTGTTCTCCAGGAATAGCTCCAGTCGTCCGCCTGCGGAAAGGCATATACGGAAGCGGCAAATATGGGAATCAGGCTCACCGCATAGACAATTACGGCACATACGGCGATCCATTTCAAAGACAGAATTTTTTTAAATGCGCTCATTTTGCGTTACTCTGCAATCTCCTTCATTTATTATGAATGACGTGTCAATCATAGCATTATGCAAAAAAGGCGTCAAGCACTCTTCCCTGCGCCCGTTCCTCTCTCCTTTTCGTTACTGTTCCATGGCGAACGGCAGTTCCTTTTATTCCGTTTCCTGAATTCTCTTTACTTCCACCACACTGCTTTTCCGGTAAAAATCCCGCACCACCCGGTTCGTCCAGCCCTCCGGATCCTCCGTCACCTCCATATGCATCAGCGGCCCCTGATCACTGTTCATTGCCGGAAGCTTTACCTCTGAAACATCATCATCCAGAAGAATTGCCTGACGTTCCTCCATCTGCACCTTATAATCGTCCGCCTGCCCGCTCATGATATACTCCGCGCATAGGAAAAAGGTCGTATCACGGATGCTGCTTCTGCACAGGAAGGCTCCGCCCAGAAACACCAGCGCCGCCGCGACCCGGACGATCTGCTGCTTTCTTTTCCAAACTCCGTTCCCGCCTTTCAATTCGGACTTACAGTTCCACAAAACCGAAAAATTTTTCGCCAACCGGCCCTTTCCCGATTTGCCTGGAAGCCTTTGGAGGAAGGCATGCAGCCAGCCGAGCAGATATACAAGAGAAGCCGTTCCGGCGAGCACAGCCACCTGAAAAATCGTATTCGGCACTCCGCCTGAAAGCTCCGTACCGGCGTAGAGTCCGGGAGCAAACATGGCGCAGAAAATACAAAACATCGCCGTAAGGAACAGCCCCGGAAACCGGTAGTCAAAATGAACAGTTCCTTTTTTTTCCTGTTCTTTCAGCTCCTCCCAGATAAGAAAGGCAGCGGGAATCAGGAGCAGAAACATCGCCGTCTTTTCCGCCAGATATATCACAATCGTCAGCGACCCCTGCCAGAAGGATTCCAGAATCACTGCGGCCGCTTTTCCTGCGCTGACGCCAAGCTCTTCCCCGCCTCTCACCGTATTCCCCGGCGCGAGAAGGCTGATGACCAGTCCGATCATCTCTGCCGCCAACGGCAGAACCAGCCATAAGGAACGCCTTCTTTTCCTTCCATACAGAAGCCAGCAGAACACGATCACGATCGGGGCAAGCAGAGCCGCCAGGTAACTCGCGCCTCCGAGAAAGGTCATACAGAGAAAAGATATGGCGAAAAATTTCCACTTTCCCGTATCCATGAACATTCCCGAAGCGCTGACCGCCACGAGCGCCAGAAAAAAGGGAATCACATAATGCGCCGTCCCGTTATACCAGAAGATGGCCGATTTTGTGCTTGGGATAAACTGAATCAGAGCAAAAAGAACCAGCGCATCCAGACCGATAAAGCCGGACAGACCAAAGCCCGCTTTTCGTACCAGAAAATAATACCCCGCAATGCTCACTCCCGCAACGGTAAGGCCCAGCATCAGAAGAGGAACGATCCAGTAAGCGTCCGGCGAGAATACCTCCGGCTGCAGCGTAAACAGGAAAACGGAAAACCAGGTTCCCTGCCAGCCGGTATAATAGTTTTTCACCGTTTCACAGGCCGCCCGGAAAACCACCGGAAGCGAACGGGTATCCAGCCAGGCTGCGTGGGTCAGCGTCCCATATCCGAAATCATCTCCGGTGGCATGCACATAACCCGTCAGGTACAGCACCGGAACCAGTCCTGCAAGAAAGGCCAGCACACAGGCCGCCGCAAACCATTTTTTCCTGTCCATTTTCAGCTTCATTTCCTATTTCTCCCGTAATATTCCTGCATTTCTATCAAAATAGCATTTTCTCTTTCCATCGTCAAGGTTTCCCGTATGCGGCTGGACATTCTCCGCATTTTCCTATATAATTTCTCCAGATATCACAGTTGCATTTTACTCAGGATAAAGGAGTTCTTCAGATATGTCACGCAGAAAAGAATATTCCGTCGCTTTCGTTCTGTTTTTCCTTCTCGTTTTTGTGCTTCTGCTTGCCACCGGCACCATCACCTCCGGCTGGCATCTGGTGGACGATCACGAATACGTGGAATACCTGCTTCAGATGAAAGCGCCGGGCGGCTCTCTGCTCTCCTGTATGGGAGATGTGCTGCGGGCCGATTTCACCTCCCGTTTCCGGCCTCTCTATTATATTCTCCGGGTGGCGCTTACGGCCGTAATCGGCTCCAACCTGGTCGTATGGTCCGTCATTAAGGCTCTGGAAACGGTGCTCGCCCTTTTCTTCCTTTACCTGTGTGCGCGTCAGTTCAGATGCGGCATTTTTCAGGCTGTGCTTTTCTCCCTCACCGTTATGGTTGGCCCGCAGGCCGCCGTCTGGTGGAAGCTGGGGCCGCAGGAATGCACAGGAATCCTGTTCTTCGCCGCGGGCCTTTACCTGCTGAACAAATGGCTGTACCGGGAAATGGGCCTGCCCGCCAAGCTGGGAAGTCTCTTTCTCTTCCTCTGCATGTCCTTATATAAGGAAAGCTTTCTGGTTCTGATCTCCTTCGTTCTGGTCTACATCGTATATGTCCGCTGCCAGGGAGAAAAGCTTTCCCTTTCCAGCATTCTGAAAGCCATCCGCTCCGAGCTGGACCTGCTGCTTATTCTGGGAATCATTATGGCGGCAGAGCTTTTCATCATCGTTTTCTTTGTCGGAACCAATAATGTGACTTATATCGGTCTGGATCCTTCCGTTACGCTGGAGCAGTATATCTTCATGTGGACCGACTGCGCCCGCACCTATATCCAGTGGTACGTGCGCTTCACGCCTCTCCTGCTCCTTCTCCTGGCCCTGCAGTTCAGGCGCTGGAAGCAGATGATCGGCCCCTTCTTCCTGGGGCTGTGCGTCATGCTGCCTCAGATGGTTCTCTACATTAAAACGAGCCTGCAGGAGCGTTACGTGATTCCCTGGTCCTTTGGCTTCGCCCTGTTCTTCATTCTGCCCCTCTCCAAAGAGGTGTTTTCCGGGATCTGGAAGCTGCTTTATTCCGTTCTTCTTGTCGTTCTTCTGTTATGTCAGTTTCAAATGACGATCCGGGAAGCGGATTATTATACCTGGCGTGGCCACAGCGTCACTTCCGTTCTGAACCATGTGCGCAAGCTTGTCCAGGAGAATCCGGACATCAAGGTTCTGGCCGCTTATTCTCCCTATCTGGAATCGGA
>DXDD01000048.1 GCA_019115665.1 Candidatus Eisenbergiella pullistercoris
ATCAGGGAAGCGGTGGAGCAGGCTGTGAGCGAATGCATCCGGGAGGGAATCCTGGCGGAATTCCTGCGCAGCCAGAGATCGGAGGTAGTAGCCATGTCCATCTTTGAATACGATCATGAAGTGGAAATGAAAAAACTGACAGATGAACTCCGGGAAACCATAAGGGCCGAAGAGCATGCGAGGGCCTGGGCAGAAGGCAGAGCAGAAGGACGGGAAGAAGGCAGAACAGAAGGACGGAAGGAAGGCAGAGCAGAAGGACGGAAGGAAGGCAGAACAGAAGGACGGAAGGAAGGCATTCAAAAAGGTATGGAACAGGGGAAAGCCCAATTTCTGCTTCTGGTGCTGGGCCTGCGCGGTTCCGTTCCGGAATGGCTGAGGGAAAGGATTCTGACGGAAACGGATCCCGGGCTGCTGGAGGACTGGATGAAGGCGGCTGCCGACGCTGTTTCTGTGGAAGACTTTCTGAACACGGTCCGCCTGGCGGAACCGACCTGAACAGCCGGTTTCTGCGCTGCGGCAGAGGACCGCTGCAGCACTTTTTATTAACACGGCCCGGAAGGCCGCTGCAGCCTGCAAAATGCCGATACTGCAGCGGCCTTCCGGCAAAAGACTTCTATGCCAAAAGACTTATATGTCATTTCAGTCCTGGTCGTTGTTCAGCCGGTCCAGCACCTCCTGAACCTGCTGCGGCGTTACTCTGCCGGAGGCGAAGCTGAAGGAACCGCGCAGGGGCATGTATTTTACCATGGCCTCCTTCATTTCTGCCGTAATGGCTTCCGCCGCCGCGTCTGTGGTATCTTCGTCCTCTTTTTTCTCCAGGAAATCTATGTGCATGAGCGGAGCCAGAAGCTCCATGGCTTTCGGGTCATCCTTCAGGTCTCCGAAAGGGGTATCCATGGTATAGTGTCTGGGAAGCTTCACCGTAGATTCCACGTATATTTCCTGCTCGACGGCAATGTCGCGGGAGGAGCTTCCAATCTGAAGAAGATAGCGTCCGCTTTCCACATGCCAGTCATGGATATCCGTATTCCAGTAAGCGAAAGCACGTTTGTCCAGCACAAAGCTGACCATTTTTGTTTCTCCGGGAGCCAGTTCAACCTTTTCAAAGCCTCTCAGCTCTCTCACAGGCCGGATCACCTGGCTGTCCGGCGCGGACACGTAGAGCTGCACAGCCTCCTTTCCGGAACGGCTGCCCGTATTGGTCACATCCACGCGGATGGTAACGGTATCCGTGTCTTTGATCCGCTGTGCGCTGACCTTCGGCTCTGAGCAGGAAAAGGTGGTATAGGAAAGACCGAAGCCGAAGGGGAAGCGGACTGCCATCTTCTTTTTGTCATAATAACGGTATCCCACAAAAACGCCTTCCCGATATTCCACCCGATCTCCTTCCCCCAGATAATACAGGTAAGAGGGGTTATCCTCCAGCTGATACGGGAAGGATTCCGGGAGCTTTCCGCTGGGGTTCACCCTTCCGTACAGGATATCCGTGACCGCCGCGCCTATGGCCTGTCCGCCCAGATAAGCTTCCAGGATTCCCTTCACCTGGTCCGCCCAGGGCATTTCCACAGGAGAGCCGTTATGAAGCACCACGACGGTATTGGGCTGTACGGCCGCCACGCGCCGGATCAGTTCGTTCTGGCACTCAGGCATACGCATGTGGGATCTGTCAAAGCCTTCCGATTCAAAGGCGTCGGGAAGCCCGGCAAAGATCACCGCTGTCTCCGCCTGCTTTGCATTCTCCACCGCTTCCTTTAAAAGCGTTTCGTCCGTTTCATCCGCATCATCCCGGAAGCCCTCCGCATAGGTAACGGTTCCCAGCTCCTTCACGTAGTCCCAGGCAGCCGTCACCTTATGGCTGTTGATGTGGGAGCTTCCGCCGCCCTGATACCGGGGCTTTGCCGCATATTTTCCAATAAAGGCCACTTTTGTCTTCTCACTTAACGGCAGGATACTGTCTTCATTTTTCAGGAGCACACAGGTTTCCTCCGCCACTCTTCTCGCCAGCTCATGGTCCTTGTCCCGGTCAAAAACTGCCGTTTTATCCCTGTTTTCTTCAAAACGGTACACAATATTCAGAATGCGTTCCACGGCCCGGTCAAGCGTCTCTTCCTTCAGGCGTCCGTCCTTCACAGCATCCACGATCAGCCGGTCATTCACGCCGCCGGAGGAAGGCATTTCCAGATCCAGTCCCGCTTCCAGGTCCGGTACCCGGTCGTTGACCGCGCCCCAGTCGCTCACCACAAACCCGTCGAAGCCCCATTCCTTACGAAGCACCTCTGTAAGCATTTCTTCATTCTGCGCTGCATAAACGCCGTTGATCCGGTTGTAGGAGCACATCACGGTCCAGGGCTTCTGCTTTCTCACAGCCCCTTCAAAGGCCGCCAGATAGATCTCCCGCAGGGTACGTTCATCGATCTCTGAGGAAGAAGACAGTCTGCGGTGCTCCTGGTTATTCGCCAGAAAATGCTTGATGCTGGTGCCCACGTTCCTGCTCTGTATGCCGGCGATCAGCGCCCCGGCGATCTCGGAAGCCACATAGGGATCCTCCGAATAGTATTCAAAATTTCTGCCGCACAGCGGGGAACGCTTGATGTTTACCGCCGGCCCGAGGATCACGCCCACTCCCTCTGCCTGGCACTCCTCTCCCAGCGCCTCTCCCATTTCCCGGATCAGCTCCCGGTTGAAGCTGGCAGCCGTTCCGCAGCCTGCCGGAAAGCAGACCGCCTGAATGCTGTCGTTTACGCCCAGATTATCTGCCTCCTGATCCTGCTTTCTCAGCCCGTGAGGTCCGTCAGAAACCATCATCGACGGAATCCCCAGCCGTTCCACCGCTTCCGTATGCCAGAAGTCCGCCCCGGAACACATGGCGGCCTTTTCCTCCAGCGTCATTTTCGCGATCAGCTCTCTCAGTCCTTCCCTTGTCATACCTTCCTCTCTTTCCGCCGCCTCAGGCGGCATCCGAATCCATAAAATTCATCTGCGTGCCCGGCACGCCTCTCCTGCTTTTTTTATCATAGCACGCGCTTTTTCTTCCGCCAATCTCTATCCTGACTTTATATAGGCCGATATTGACTTTCTATCAGCTTTTTTGGATAATAATCCTGTAGTTTAAGGAATATTTTTACCCAGTCAGAGTCAGGGCCCGGAGGAGCCGGGTCCGGGAGGTCCGCATGAAGCATGCATCTGATACGCCTGCCGGAGCGTTTTTCTCCGGACGAAGCGATTTCCCCCGCGTCAGATCTGCGGAACAGCTTCCGTGGGAATCGATCCATGAAACCGTTGTGGTGGATCCGGATGTTCCGGTCCGCTGCTTTTCCTATGAGGATGCGGGCGTTCTGATTCCCGCCCACTGGCACCACAGCCTGGAGATTCTGCTCATTGAAGCCGGCGGCATGACCGTGACGCTGAACGAGGCCCGGGTTCAGCTGCGTCCCCAGGATTTTATCCTCATCAACTCCACAGACCTGCATTCCACCAACTGTCCGGAGCACTCCCGTGTCTGCGTCCTGCAGATCCCCTACCCGTTTCTGAAGCAGAATATCCCGGAATACGACAGAATCCGTTTTCGTCCCGGTCCCTGCGGGGTTCCCGAAACAGACGCCGCCTTCCGTCTCCTTCTGCGTTCTCTCCAGAGGTGCCGGGAAGCGGACGGGATTTCTGAGCCGTCGATATCCTCCTCCGCCCGGTCTCTGCATTTCAAAAGCCTGCTGTATGAGCTTCTCAGCCTGTGCGTTTCCAGCTATCTGCTGCCGGAAGCGGAACGGGAACAGAGTCTGAGCGATACGGAGCGCGCCCGCCTGATCGCGGTCACGGACTATGTAAACGCGCACTACAGCGAACCGGTCTCCCTGCGCGGCGCGGCGGCCGCCGTCGCTCTGAATCCGGAATATTTCTGCCGCTTTTTCAAAAAGAATATGGGAATTACCTTTCTGGAATATGTCAGTCAGGTCCGTTTTTCCCATGTATGCCAGGATATCCTTCACACGGACCAAAGCGTCACGGAGATTCTTTCCCGGCACGGCTTCACCAACTACAAGCTGTTCCGCCGCATGTTCCGGGAGACCTACGGCTGTACGCCGTCCGCCAAGCGCCGGGCGCTGTCCGCCCGCCAGGCGCCATCCGACCATCCGGCGTCGTCCGGCCATCCGGTGCCATCCGATCATCCGGCGCCGTCCGGACACAGAGCCCAGTCTGCCCATCAGACGCTGTCCGGGCATCGGTCGGACTGAAAAAGCGGCGCGCAGGTCAGATGTCTGCACGCCGCCCTTCTTTGACAGCCGGATGCCCGGCTGTATTTTTCTCTTATGAATCCTGTCCGCTTCCCACTCTTCCGAAAAAGGTCAGCAGGTACAGACCGCAGATTCCTACCAAAACGTAGATAATTCTGGAAATCAGGCTCATCTGGCCAAAGATCATGGCGACCAGATCGAAACGGAACAGCCCGATCAGTCCCCAGTTGACCGCACCGATAACGGCGATCGTAAGCGCTGTATAGTCAAGTGCTTTACTTCCCATGACAGCCACCTCCTTTTCTCTACGTGACTATCATGCCCGGGTTTTCCGGAAATATGCGGATCAGACAGGGGAATTATTTCGGAAAATTTTTCATAAAAAATTATCCCGTTTATGCCAGGACGGAAGGCAGCAGATGCTCGATCAGCCGCCCGCGCAGCTCTGCAAGCGCCTTCTGATATTCCTCCCGTTCGATTTTATTTTCAAATTCATCCGGGTCACGAACCAGGTCAAGCAGCTCCCGCCCCTGTTCTTCTCCCTTCTGCACATGTACGTACTTATATCTTCCATCCGTTACCGCCAGATAGCCTTCTCCCTCCGCAAAGGTATACTCCCGTTTCCAGCTCTGATCCTGCAGAGGCTTTCCGTCACAGGCAGGGATGGGGATATTTCCCGCGCGAAGACAGGTGGGAAGCAGGTCCGTGGAATTGACCAGCCGGCTGTCGGAGGCCTTTTCCTTCTGTCCCGGATACCGGATCAGCAGCGGGATATGCCAGACTTCTTCATAAGCGCAGTTGTGTTTTCCCCAGAGGCCGTGGCTTCCCAGCATCTCGCCATGGTCTGCGGTAAAGATGAGCATTGCGTTGTCCCCGTATTTCCGGCGAACCGCTTCCAGGATGCGGCCGATCTGATCGTCGATCAGCTTTACGTTTGCGCAATAGTTGACCCGCAGGCTGTCCCAGTATGCATCCGTATAGTTTTTGCAGGCATGCTCCTGCGCCATGCCGCAGCCGTCAATGTTGGCCCGGTTTCCCCCGAAATAGCTGTCATGGTGGATCCTTGCCGGATCCTTCCATTCTCCCTCCCGCCGTTTCAGAGGCGGAAGCTTCTTTCCGTCCACCTTTTTCAGATACTCCTCCGGGGCGTCAAAGGTATAATGCGGCCCGCTGAAGGATACCCAGGCAAACAGCGGCTCGTCCTTTTCATAATTCTCAATATATTCCGCCGCCTTTCTTCCGACCCACGCGTCCGGATGCCAGTCCGCCGGTCCGGGGAAGGGAAATACCTTCTGGTATTTTTCGTTCCATACCGCGTCTCTGTATGCCTTCAGATATCCCGCCTCATCCAGTTCCTTACTGTAGTCATCATAAAACCAGACGGAAACCTGCTTGTCATCCTCCAGGTCCAGATGGTCCATCCCAAGACTCATATAGTAATCCCGGAACACATCATAGGGCAGCGTCCTGTCCGCACGGGTTTCCGAATAGGGAACCGGCGCGAAATGGCATTTTCCGAAAACCGCGGTATGATAGCCGCCTCCCTTCAGGGAGCCGAACAGGTTGGTGATCCCCTGATCCAGCGCGCACTTTCTGAAATTGCTGTAAGCCCCGCTGTTATGCGGATAAAGCCCGGTCAGAATGGAGCATCTTGCCGGCAGGCACCAGGGACTTGCCGTATAGCAGTTTTCAAAAGTGGTTCCGGCCCGCGCAATGCTGTCCACATAAGGGGTCGATATTGCCCTTCCTCCGAAACAGCTTAAAACGCCCCCGTTCAGTTCGTCACAGGTGATCAGTATGACAGCAGGCCGCGTATTCCCGCTTCGTTCCCTCCCGGTTTCACTTCCCATTTTCCTTTTCCCCCTTTTTGTTTTTTCGGCTTATTCCTCCAGCCGGAATACCGACTGCGGAAAATCCTGAAGCGTCTCCTGCTCCTTCATCGGCCGAAGCGAAGGACACCCGGAAAAGACCATAACGTTCCCCTCCTCGCAAAGCGGTCTCCAGCCGATGCCCGCAGGCGCTCCCGGATCCCCGGTTTCAAAGAAACGCACGAAAGCCTCATACAGGATTTCCGCCATGTTCTCCCGTTCCCCGCGCTCCAGTCCGGGAAACTGGCTGTCGTCCGCGGCGGCATGATCGAAGGCCATGGCCTGATCCAGCACATGGGACGCTGTCCCGTATTCAAAGCTGTAATACCATACCTGACTTCCGTTCTGCGTCAGCCGTTCCGCCAGACGGCGGCTGTAGGCGCGGTACATATCATCGGACAGGATACGCACCCATTCCTCAATCTTCTGCCTTTCTGACGGAGCAGCTCCCCGTGTCAGACAGGCTTCCTCCCAGGCGGCGAAATCCGCTTCCGCGATCCGGGCGTTGTCTCCGAACAGGAAACGGGCGATTTTTGGCGCCTTTTTTACAAAATCCTCCTGTTCTCCGGAAAAATACATCTCCCGCAGGCAGCTTCCCACCATGGCCTTTCCGGACCAGTAATCCCCTCTCTCGATCCGTTCCTGCCAGTCCCGGGGAAGCACCGCGCCGTCCGCCACCGGCCCGAACATGCAGGTATTTCCCGGATTGTCCGTCAGCCGCTCCTGGAGGGAAAGCAGACGGTCTGCGTCCATGGTCAGAACGTCCGAAGGCTTCTGCAGATACCCCTGTTTTTTTCCCTCGTACAGGAACATCCTTGCGATGCGGACGGCGGTTTTCTCACTGCGGATGCTCTGCCAGCCGCCGCTTGCCATCAGCGTCTGCGCGCAGTATGTCTTCATTTCCGGACGCAGGAACAGAGCTCCCAGGGATTTGGCCCCCGCCGATTCCCCGAACACCGTCACCCTGTCCGGATCTCCGCCGAAGGCTTCGATATTCTCATGGATCCATTTCAGGGCGGCGAGCTGATCCAGCGTCCCGTTGTTTCCCGTATGCCGGTACTCCTCTCCCAGCGCTTCCCCGAGATAAAGATAGCCCAGGGCTCCGAGACGGTATTCCACGGAGACAAAAAGAAACGCATGGTTCCGGATCATGCCTTCCCCTTCCCGGTCTCTGCCGCTTCCGTTCTGAAACGCGCCGCCGTGCAGCCAGACGGCCGCAGGGAGCTTTTTCCCGGCGGCAAAGGCGTCCGCAGGGACATAAAGATTCAGGTTCAGGCAGTCCTCCCCGTATTTTTCCCGCTCTCCCGGCTGCCTGCAGGCGGACTGCATGGCGGACAGGCCGAACCGCTCCGCCCTGTACACGCCTTCCCACTTATACGCCCGGGGCGGCTGGAAACGGCCGGCCCTGGCATAGGGGATTCCCCGGAAGCAGTACAGCCTCCCCTCCAGATGCCCTTCCAGAACGCCGCAGCGGGTCTGGATCCGGCAGCATTCCGGTATTCTTTTTTCCCTCTCCTCTTTTTCTTCCTTCATTGTGCTTCCCTCCAATGCAGCCTGTGAAGCTCTCCGGCAAGGAGCAGGCCGTCAAAACGGTTCTGTCTCAGCGCCTCATAGAGCACGATGGCCGCGGAATTGCTCAGGTTCAGGGAGCGGATCTCATCCAGCATGGGAATGCGGATACAGGCTTCCTCATTTTCCACCAGAAGCTCCTCCGGGATCCCGGCGCTCTCCTTTCCGAACATGAGATAGTCGTCCGGCCCGAAGCTCACCTCCGTATAGACCCGCTTCGCCTTGGTCGTGGCCATCCAGAGCTTCCTGCCCGGATGCTTCCGAAATTCCCGCTCCAGAAAATCCTCATAATTCACATAGCGGCGCACATCCACCTTATGCCAGTAGTCCATGCCGGCACGCCGGATCTGTTTTTCATTCAGCTGAAAGCCCAGCGGTTCGATCAGATGCAGCGCCGAGCCTGTTGCCACGCAGGTCCGGCCGATATTTCCCGTATTCGCCGGAATCTCCGGCTGATGCAGTACGATATTCATATTTTCCTCCATGCCGAAGCGTTTTATGCCAGGGCCCGCGCGTTCTTCCCGGCGGCACGCCTTTTATGCCCGCTCCTTCAGCCGCTTCACGAAACGGGCCAGCCGGCCGATGGCCTCCTTCAGATCCTCCAGAGAATAGGCATAGGAAATCCGGATATAGCCCTCTCCGCAGTCGCCGAACGCGGTTCCCGGCACCACGGCCACCTTCTCCTCCTGAAGGAAGCGCAGGGCGAATTCCTCGCTGGTCAGGCCGAACTCCTGAATACAGGGAAACACGTAAAAGGCCCCGTAGGGTTCAAAGCAGGGAAGCCCCATCTCTTTAAAGGCATACATGAGATAACGGCGTCTCTGATCATAGGCCTCCCGCATTTCCTGCACGTCCCGGTCCCCGTTTCGCATGGCCTCCACCGCCGCGTACTGACTGGTGGTGGGAGCGCACATGATGGCAAACTGATGGATCTTCAGCATCTGATCCAGAATCAGACGCGGCCCGCAGGCATAACCCAGCCGCCAGCCGGTCATGGCATAGGCCTTGGAAAAGCCGTTGATCAGAATGGTCCTCTCCTTCATGCCGGGAATCTGCGCAATGGAAGCATGCTCCCTTCCATAGGTCAGTTCCCCGTAGATCTCATCGGAGATCACATACAGATCCTTTTCCAGGATCACCTCCGCGATCTCCTCCAGATCCTTTCTTTCCATCACGGCCCCCGTGGGGTTGTTGGGGAAGGGGAGCACAAGGAGCTTGGTTTTCTCCGTTATGGCATCCCGCAGCTCCTGCGCGGTCAGGCGGAACTGGTTTTCCTCCTTCAGGTTGATAAAGACCGGAACCGCGTCCGCCAGAACGGCGCAGGGCTCGTAGGAAACATAGCTGGGCTGAGGGATCAGCACCTCGTCGCCCGGGTCCACCATGGCCCGCAGGGCGATGTCGATGGCTTCCGACCCTCCCACCGTGACCAGAACCTCATGGGCGGGATCATATTCCAGATCAAAACGCCGCTTCAGGTAACGGCAGATCTCCGTCTTCAGCTCTTTTAAGCCGGCATTGGAGGTATAAAAGGTACGTCCCTTTTCCAGCGAGTAGATTCCCTCGTCCCGGATATGCCAGGGGGTGTCAAAATCAGGCTCTCCCACGCCGAGGGAAATGGCGTCGTCCATTTCGTTCACGATATCGAAAAATTTCCGGATCCCGGAGGGCTTTATGGTTACGATCTTTTCGGACAGCGGATTTCTCATGGCATGATCTTCTCCCTTGTATCTTCATACTTTTTGGCCAGGATCGTCCCGTGGTCCTTGTATTTTTTCAGGATAAAATGCGTGGCCGTGCTCAGCACCCCGTCCAGGGTGGACAGCTTCTGCGACACGAAGGAAGAAATCTCCTTCAGGTTTCTTCCCTCCAGCGTCACCAGCAGATCAAAGCCGCCGGAGATCAGATATACCGCATTCACCTCCGGATACTTATAGATCCGTTCCGCAATGTTGTCGAAGCCCTGTCCTCTCTGGGGCGTCACCCGCACCTCGATCAGGGCGGAGATCTTGTCCAGGCTCGTCTTGTCCCAGTCGATCAGCGTATGGTAACCGCAGATGATCCCTTCCGCTTCCATCGCCGCAAGCTCATTTACCACATCGATCTCTTCCACTCCAAGGATCACCCCCAGCTCCTTCAGATCGATCCGGCTGTTTTTTTCAATGATCCCGAGCAGCTGCTCTCTGAATTCTCTCATAATGACTCCATTTCCATGCGGCCGGGCAGCCGCATTTCCTTCTTTCCGGAACCGCCGGAGACGGTTTCCTCCCGTTTAAAATATTTTATGGATCTCGTCCATCCTCACCGGCCCGAGGAAGCGTTTTTCCTCCCCGTTTCTGACCACCCTGTCGTTTCCGGGCATGGCCCTGCCGATCACCGCGGCGGGGATACCGGCCTTCTGCAGACGCTCCGCCAGGGTATAACCGTCGTCCGCTCCGATGAGCAGGCTTCCGCCGGAAAGGAGCTCGTAGGGGTTCAGGTCAAGGAAGTTGCAGATTTCCACGGTCTCCTGCCGGATGGGGATTTTTTTCAGGTCGATTTCCAGTCCCACGCCGGAGGCCTCCGCCATCTCCCAGAGAGCGCCGAAGATCCCTCCCTCCGCCAGATCGGTCATGGCGCAGACGCCGCAGCCGCATTCCCTGACCGCTTCCGCCGCGGGAAGCACGGACAGGGATCCCAAAAAACGCTCCGCTTCCTCCACCAGATATTCCGGAAAGCGGGAAAGCAGCTCCTTCCGCTTCTCCTTCGCCGCCATGGCCGTGCCCGCCAGGGCGATCCATCCGGCCGCGATCAGCTGCGCGCCGGCGTGAAGGCCGGAGGCGGATACCGTCTCCCCGGACGGCGCGCTGCCAGCCGCAGTGACGGAAACCACCGTCCGGTTCACGGCGGAGGTAACCTCCGTATGGCCTCCGGCGATCTGGACATCCAGCTTCGCACAGACCTGCTCCGCCTGCTCCATCACCGCCTTCAGCTCCGTCTCTTCGGCGGACGCAGGGAGCAGGACCGTCAGCCAGACTGCGGCCGGCTTTCCGCCGTCCGCCGCTATATTGTTCACCGCGGCATGGATCCCGTACAGCGCCGCGTCGCAGCCGGTCTTTGCCGCCGCCTGCGCAGATACCAGAAGCTCCTGCCCGGACGGAAAAGTGAGAATGGCGCAGTCCTCCCCGGGGCCTGCGCCAAACAGCACTTCCTGTCTCTTTGTTTTCAGCTGTCTGAATACAGAGCGCTTCAGCACGCTCTCCTGTATCTTACCAATGTTCATCTCATTCTCACTGTCCCTGTCCCGCCTGTTGCTGCTGCTGCGCCAGCTGTTCGTTGTACTGCTGGATCAGGATAGCCTGCTCCTCCGGCGTCTTTCCTGCCAGGATCGCCTCCAGCGCGGGATCGATGCCCGTAGAGGGCTGCGCCGGCGTGGTTGTCTGGCCGTTTGCCAGCGCCTGGGCCACGCTCTTTACATGGTCGATGCTTCCGGTGGCAATGGCCGCCTGCAGCTCGTTATAGGCGTTGGGATTGTCCGTGGCCGTTCCCACCGTGGCCGTGCGGGGCGTCATCTGGTAGCTGCTGCTGTTGACCTGCTCCCGGCTGACCTCCTCTCCGTTCTCCGTCACCACCTTCCACAGCCGCGCCTTATAGCCCGTATGCGACGACTGAACGCTGACAGAGCCGATGGGCTGGGAGGAATCCTGCTTAATCACCTCCGCGCCGGGAGAAATGGTCTCCAGAACCTCGCTCTCATAGCTCACCTTCCGGCCGGAATCTCTGGTTTCCACACCGTAGATGGTAAAGGTGATCTTCTTGTCCTGCGTATATCCTTCAATATAGATCGGGTACTCCGTATTATTGGTAAAAACAAAATCCTTTCCGGAGGACTCCGCGATCGCCGCGTCCATGGACGGCTTCACATAAGTAACGATCATGGAATGATTATGTCTTTCATCCACCTGCAGCTCCGCGAGCAGGACCGCATTGTACAATGTGGTGGATACCTGACAGATGCCGCCGCCGATGCTGTCCACCACCTGTCCGCTCAGATAGGACGCGGCCATATAATAGCCGTTCTCTTCCGTAAAGGGCTTCACCGCCTCATAGGTGGAAAAGCTTTCGCCCGGATAGACCGTGTGGCCGTTGATCAGCTTGCAGCCGTTCGATACATTCGCGCTTCTGTCCGATCCGGACGAGGAATAGCTGGTGGTATAGGTTCCCAGCACATCCTTCACCAGAGCCAGCTCCTCCGCGTTCCCCTGCGGCTCCTCCTGCGTCACCACCAGCTCCACGGAGGCGTCCCCGCCTCTCCACTGGGTCGTCAGATAATCATAAACCGCCGTCTCGGAGGCCGCGTTGTCGATCACCACCCCCGTCTGCCCTTCCTCGATGACAAACTTTCCGTTCTCTCTCGTCAGATGGGCGTCGATGGCTTCCACATTGTATACCGCGCAGTCATTCTCGATCAGAGAGGCGATGGCCGCCCGGTCAAAGGAAAATTCAATCTCGTATACCTTGTTCTGATGCGCAAGATCCTTCACCGCCTTATAGCGGGCCACTACATTTCCGGCTTTTCCCAGATTCACCGCTTCATTCACCAGATTCTGGTTGCTCCAGGCCATTCCCAGCTCCGAAGCGGTCGCCGTCACCGAATTACCGTCTCCCACGTTCAGCGTGATCACGCTGCTTCCCAGGGAATCCACATAAGCCTGAACCGCCTCCTGCGCCTGCGCCTGGGTCATCCCCGCCAGAGAGACCTCTCCGGCATACACGCCTTCCTTGATCGTGTCATCCGGCCTTGCCTGCGCATGAACGGAAATGCCTGAAACGGCGCTTCCCATTCCCAGCGTCAGAAGAAAAGCCAGCGCAAACATCCATTTTCTCACTCTGTTCATCGTCATCGCTCCATTCCGGCCGTTACAGCACATAGATCAGGGTCGGCACCACCATTGCAAGCACCAGTATGATGATGATCACGGAAGAGATGATCCGCTTTGATTTTTTACTGTAAATATTGAACATTCTCTCTCCATTCTGAAGCGCCTTCCTGCCGCGCTTCCCGCACAACACGTTTTTCCGCTTACTCAGAACCTCATTATATAGGAAAGCCTCTGTTTTTGCAAGAGCGCCGCAGAGCGACAAACGCCGAAAAACAGAGGCTATTTCCGCCTTTTTTCATAATTTTCCACAGTTCCGTACGTTCCCGCGAACCTGGATATGAGCTGATCCGCCAGACGGCTCGCCTCGTTTCTGGTAAGCTTTTCCGGATCCGCGGGAAGCTCGGTCCGGTACAGCGCCGCCAGACGGCGGAGCCGCTCCTTCTGCGCGCGGCTGGCAGGCGTCTCCCGCTTCACCTGAAAAATCAGCGGAACAGGCGCAAAAGCCTTCTCCTCGTAAAAGCTTTCACAGAGGATCTCATACAGCGCCGCCGTGGCCAGAGCGTCTCCCAGCGCCCGGTGGGCCTGGTGCGGAATGCCGTAATGGAGACAGAGCGCGCCGAGACCGCGGCCCGGAAGCTGGGGCAGATATTTTCTCGCGAGCTTCAGGGTATCGATCCCCCTTGCCTCCAGCGAAAGCCCGGCGTTCACGGCCGCCTTTTTCAAAAAGGAATAATCAAACAGGAGGCTGTGTCCCACCAGCACGTCACCGTCCAGAAAAGCCAGGCATTCCGGAAGCACCTGACCGATATCCGGCGCTTTGTCCACCTCCTCCTGCGTGATGCCCGTGATCTCCTTCGTCTGCTCCTCCAGCTTTCTTCCCGGATTCACGAACGTCCGCCAGGTCTTTACCGGGCGGCCCGAACGCACCCGCACCGCGCCGATCTCTATGATCCTGTCCGTTTTGGGGTGCAGGCCCGTGGTCTCCAGATCCACGCAGACATAATCCCTGACCGGTCCTTCCATTCCGTTTCTCTCCTCACTTCTTTTCCGGCTTTTGCGCCGCGTTTTTCTGATAACAGGGACAGACCTCTGTCAGAAAGCATTCCCCGCATTTCGGATTCAGCGCCTTGCACAGCTGCCTGCCCAGGGTAATGATCTGCATATTGTAGAGGATCCAGTGATCCTTCGGCAGCACCCGCATCAGATCCTGCTCCACCTTCGCCGGATCCGTTTCCTCCGTAAAGCCCAGCCGGGCGGAGATCCGCTTCACATGGGTGTCCACCACGATGCTGGGCTCATGGTAGATATTTCCCCGGATCACATTGGCGGTCTTTCGCCCCACGCCCGCAAGGGAGGTCAGCTCCTCCAGCGTTTCCGGCACCTGTCCGCCGAACCGGCTCATCAGATCCTGACAGCAGGAAATGATGTTTTTGGCCTTATTACGGTAAAATCCCGTGGCATGGATATCCTGCTCCAGCTCCTTTTGGTCCGCCTTCGCGAAGTCCTCCACACTCCTGTACTTCTGAAAAAGATCTCTGGTGACGATGTTCACCCGGGCATCCGTGCACTGGGCGCTTAAAATGGTGGCGATCAGAAGCTGCCAGGCGTTCTCATACTCCAGGTAGCAGATATCGTCCGTTCCGTAATGCTCATCCAGGAGCTGAAGCACCTTTTTCACCCGTTCCTTCTGCTACATATGGTTCCGATTCCTTTCTCCTTTGTTTTCTCAGGATCGTCTGCGGGCTTTTGCCCCGTCAGCGCATGCGTTTTTCGTCCGTCAGCGCGCGTGTGCTTGTCCGACAGCGCATGCGTTTTTTTGTCCGTCAGCGCGCGGGCGGCAGTACTGCGGTGCGCGCCTGCCGGTGCAGAGGCTCCCTTTCCCGGTAATCGAACAGGACATAAAAAACCTCTCCCGCTTCGCATTCCCGCAAAATGCCGCCTTCCGCGTCCTCCGTCTCCCACACCGGAAAGCGGAAGCATTCCACATGGGTCATGCGCGACATCTGTCTGCCGTCGCAGCCCTCCCGCACATAGGCCGCAAGGAGCCTGGGCTTACTCTCCTCCTCCCGGTAAAACCTGGCGATCCTCTCCCTGGCCGCCTCCTCCTGCCGGAAAGGAGGCGCAAAAGAGGGCCGGCTTTTCGCGTTCTCTCTCAGATACAGGTCAAAGGTCAAAAGCTCCCGGTACAGCGCTTCCCGCTTTGGATCCTCTCGCACCGCAAAATCCAGAAGCGCCTGATAGCGGTACGTTCTGGACGGGCTCTGCCGGAACAGTCCCTTTTCCTCGTAAAACTCCGCAAGCCTCTGAAACATGGAAAAAGGGGAGACGAAACGCTTCTCCAGCACCGGCAGGGTATGGGTGAACTGAGCGCTGTTGTAATACAGCTCCACCATCTCCTCCACCCGCTTCAGCGTCAGAACGTCACTATAGGAAAGCCAGCGGGTGAACAGCACCTCATAGGGAGGAAAATCCGTGTACCCGATCCCGTATCCTGCCGCCATTTCCTTCATATGGGAGCCCTTCAGCACCTTCAGGAAACCCAGCTGCAGCTGATCCGGCCTGCAGGCGTACACATCGTCAAAGGATCTCCGGAAGCTTTCCATATCCTCCTCCGGCAGGCCGGCGATCAGATCCAGGTGGATATGGATGTTCCTTCCCTGCCGCAGCCGCCTCACGTTTTCCGCAAGCCGCGTCCAGTCCGCGGGCCGCCGGATCGCCCGCAGGGTGTCCGGATTGGTGGTCTGCACGCCGATCTCCAGCTGCAGAAGGCCGGGGCGAAGGCCGGAAAGCAGCTCCAGCTCCTCCTCCGTCAGAATATCCGCCGCGATCTCAAAATGGAAATTGGTGACGCCGTTGTCATGCTCCCGGAGATAACGCCAGATCTCCATGGCATGGGAATGGCTGCAGTTAAAGGTGCGGTCCACGAACTTGACCTGCGGTACCCTTTTATCCAGAAAAAACTGAAGCTCCTTCTTCACCCGCGCCGCATCCCGGAAACGCACCGTTTTATCAATGGAGGACAGACAGTAGCTGCAGCGGTAAGGGCAGCCCCGGCTGGATTCATAATAGATGATCCGGTTCCGGAAAGCATCAGGCTCCCTGTCTTCTTCATAAAAAAACGGGATCCGATCCAGCGGAAGCAGCGGCCGCTCCGGCGTCCTTCTGACCCCGCCGCCGGGATGGGTACGGAAGGCGATTCCCCGGATTTCTTTCGGATCAGGCCAAAGGCCATCCGTCAGCAGGCTTCCCGTCTCTTCCGACAGGGAGGGCCGGACACCCGCATACAGCTCTATCAGCTCCCGAAAGGTTTCCTCCCCTTCTCCGATCATGACGCCCGCCGCTGACGGCAGGGCGGAAAGGGTCTCTTCCGGATCGTATGACACCTCCGGCCCGCCCAGCCAGACCGGAACGTGTGGAAGGAGCTTTCCAAACTCCCGCACCAGGGCAAATACCGGCTCCCGGTTCCAGATATAGCAGGAAAAGCCGACCGCGTCGGGCTTTTTCCCGTACAGGCCGGCAAGAATCTCCCAGAAGGGCTGGTTGATAGTGTATTCCGCGATTTCGATCTCAGCCTGACCGGCCTGCGCCGCGCCGCGTGAAGCGGCCGGTACCGCGGACAGCGCAGGGCCGAAGCGCTCCGCGTAGGCGCGCAGACTGTAGACGGCGGGGTTGGAATGTATGTATTTGGCGTTGATGGCTACGAGGAGGAAGCGCATGGAGGATATTTTCCTTTCTTTTCCTTTCAAGGACTGTCTGCTATTTCCGCATATATTCCATAAAATATCCCCAGTCCTGCCTGCTCAGATAATGCGTTCCGGCTCTCAGATGATACCCGATCGAGCCCTGCGCGAAGCAGTCGCCGGGAACCGGGTCTCTGTCCGGATGGAGAAAGCCCGGCTGTCCTGCCGCCCGGTGGTATCCGTCCGCGGCGATGCAGGACAGATACTCGCTCTGGGGATCCGCCCAGATATCCTCCGAAGCGCCCGCCGCATACACCCGGCGCGGCGCGATGGCCGCCAGCAGGAAATGCTGGTCAAAGGGCATGGCCTCCTCCTTTTCCGCCCAGGCTCCATAGTTTTCGCAAAACCAAAAAGGGAATTTTCCATAGATCTCCCCCACCGTCTCGCCCTTCGTCCCTCTGGCCAGCGCTGCGCCGCTGCAGCCGGAATCGTTGGCGAAGGTACAGAAAATCCGCTCATCCAGCGCTCCCGCAAGAAGCGCCGTCTTCCCCAGCCGGGAATGTCCCACTATGCCAACGCGCTCATGGTCAATCTGCGGAACCGTCACAGCATAATCCATCACCCGGCTGGCCGCCCAGGCCCACAGGCCGATTTTTCCGCACTGCGTTTTCTCTCTGTTTCCATCGGGATAGATCACGCCCGCCAGTCCGTTGGCAAAATCCCCGTCGTCGGAGGCCACGTCCTGATAGCAGAAATGAAGGACCGCAAAGCCGTTGTCCAGGATCTCCTCCGCCGGGAACGACAGATCCGGGATCCGGTCGGTAAAACTGATGTAGATAAAGCACGGAACCGGCTTCCCTTCTTTCTCTTCCGCTTTTCCCGGCTGCCCTGCATGAACCGGATACATCAAAGTCACCGGAAACGAAAAGGTCCCGTTTCCGGTATCGCAGTTCAGCCTCAGCTTTTTCAGAACCGATTTCCCCGCGCAGAAGGCCCGGTCCTCCTCTTCCTCCCCGGCGGTCACGGAAACCGGCGCGGGAGGCAGGAAGCCGTATTCCTCTGACAGAAGAAGGTTCAGAAGCTGCGTCCGGTCAAGGCCGTCCGGTTTGGGAAGCTTTTGCAATAATTCAGTATTCATAATCCCCTCCAGAATAGATAAACCGACATTGTTTATGTCCAGTATACTGCCGGGGACTGTTTTTTTCAATCCTTCATCCTCCGCCTCCCGCATACCTCCGGATTCCCGCCTCCACCGACCGCTTCGCTCCGTACAGAAACAGCGCGCAGACAGCCATCTGCAACAGCACGCCCCCTGGGCCTGTCCGGCCCAGCATCACACGGACCGGAATATTCGCGATGGGAATCGCCGGAATGGCGAACAGAAAGCATCCCAGGAACAGCCGCCGGGAAAACAGCTCCTGCGGTTTCTCTGAAATGTTCATCAGGATATAATAGATATTGTTCAGGCCGCTCACCCGGACAAAGCGAAAAGCCAGAGAATACAGGCACACCATGAAAGCTGAAAGAATGGCAAGCCCCATAAGGCAGAGAAGCAGATACAGAAGGAAGCGCCATAAGGAGACGGACCTGCCCAGCCGTTCCAGATTTACCGCCAGGATCACGGCAGGACAAACCGCGCTCAGAAGGCTGGAAAAATCCACCTTCCCCGTATTGATCTGATACAGAAGCCCAACAGGCCGCAGAAGCATGTGGTCAAAGCTTCCATTTGCAATTCCTTCCACAAACCGCAGCTGATTCCCGTTGACAAACGCCCGGAACAGCTGGTTTACGACCATGGAGGTGCCAATCAGCACCAGCATCTCCTCCTGGCTCCATCCGCCTATTTCTTCCACGCTCCCGTAAATAAAATTCATACACGCGACATGCAGCAGCGTGTTAATGATGCTCTGAATCAGCATCAGGATAAAATTGGCCCGAAAAATCGATGCCGCCATCAGCGACAGCTTCGCCTGCATGAAAAAAATCCGGATTTCCCTCATATCTGCGTTTTCTCCTCTCCCTGTAAGCTTCATTTATCGCCGTAAGCTTCCTTCCTATGGCCCTCCTGCAGTGCAGCCTGATATGATTCACGCCCATCAGACGGATTCCCGTCAGGCCCCCACGGAAGAATACCGCTTCAGTCCCGCTCTCCACACCGCTTCCTTCAGGATTCCCAGAATCACGCACCAGACCGCATGGATCAGAAGGAGGTTCCACTGTGCAGAAGCAGAGTACTGCCCCAGAAGAATTTTGGTCGGAAGATATCCCCAGGAGGCCGTGGGCAGAATTTCCAGCGCAGAAAGCCAGCCCTCCGGGAAAAAATCCAGGGGAAGAAACATTCCGGAAAGGAAGTTAAAGATCACCATGAAAGACCATATCACCGCGCTTCCTTCTTCCGTCCAGAAGGAAAGGAAGCCGAGAAGCGACCACACCAGATGACTGCTTACGCTGGAAAGAAGCAGCATCGCGATAACACCGGGGATCCGTTCCAGCCCGAAATTCCAGGATGCCTGCATGGAAAATATCGTTCCTGCCGCCAGAATAAACAGCGCGGCCGGCAGCATTCCCGTCACCGCCAGCGCCAGATTTCTCACATAGATCATTCCGCCGATCCGGCAGGGCTTCAACAGCTTCGCGGCCAGCGTTCCGTTTTTGATGGAGGACACATATTCCCAGCTGCTTCCCGTGAGATTAAACTGCCGCAGTACGCTGTTTGCCAGATAATAGATCACCATATCCGCAGCAGTGTAGGTCTGCAGTCTGTCCGTTCCGGCGCTTTTATAGATCAGCATCCAGAACAGCACCGTGATCAGCAGATCCGCATTGGAAAACAAAAGCTCCACAACCGTATTAAACCGATAATGAAACGACATTTTCAGAAGAAGGATGAGCTGATAAAAATATTTTTTCATTGGCCTTCTCCCTCCAGCAGTCCTTTCATGGTTTCCCGGAAGGAACCGCTCTTTTTCTTCAGTTCCTCCACATCCAGTTCATAAGCCAGCCTCCCCTTTTTCAGGATCAGAACCCGATCACAGGTATTCTCTATATCGGCCATATCGTGACTGGTCAGCAGAATGGAGGCTCCATTTTCCCTCCGGTACTCCCGAATGAAATCCCGAATCGCGTCCTGACTTCCGATGTCCAGTCCGATCGTCGGTTCATCCAGAAAGATGAGCCGTGGGCTGTATAGAAAACTGTTCACCAGCTCCACCTTCATCCGTTCCCCAAGAGAAAGTCTCCGTACCTGCGTATTCAGAAGGGAAGCATCCAGCCTCAGCATCTTTGTCAGCCGTTTCAGGTTTTCCCTGTACTCCCGCTCCGGAATGCCGTATAACAGCTTCTGGTAAGCGAAGGTATCCGCCGCCGGCAGATCCCAGTTCATGTCGCTTTTGTTTCCCATCACAAACGCGATTTTTTTCAGAAACTCCTTCTTCCGTTTCCATGGTTCCTCTCCCATCACAGACAGGCTTCCGCCGGATGGATACAGAATACCGCTCAGCATTTTCAGCGTGGTGGTCTTGCCCGCTCCATTCTCTCCCAGCAGGCCGACCGCTTCCCCTTCTCCCATGGAAAAGCTGAGACCGGATACCGCTTCTTTCTCTGCATACTTTCTGTGAAAAAAATCTGCAATGCTGTTTCTGAAGCCCTCCGGCTTTTCATGCGTCCGATAAATTTTCGACAGGTTTACCGCCTGAACCACTTCCATCCTATCAATCCTCATTCCCGTTTTTTTCAGTCAGTATCAGCTGCTCCCTCCTGTGGACCAGCTCCCGCAGAACAGTTGCGTTGATCTTCGCAAGGCGCGCATATTTTTCCTTCTCCGAAAAATATGCCGTACAGATCAGCTGAATGGAAAGAACCACCCAGGGAGCCGCCTTCCTCTCCTCTGCGATCAGATGCGCTTCTCTGTCATATCCCCTTAAAATATCATGATACAGCGGGATCCATCCGGCTACCGTCAGTCCCTTTTCCAGATTTTCCGTCAGAATCCCTGTCGCCGCATAGCAGGGGTCAAAAAGGCGGAGATTGATCTGGGACAGTTCAAAATCCGTAAATCCTGCCATTTCCCCTCCCCGGCAGATCACATGACAGGGATTCATATCCCGGTGAATGAGCTGCCTGGGAAGCTTCCGATACAGGCTGCCAAAGCCCCCGATATACTCGGCCGCAAAGTTCTCCGGCAAAGATATCTCTTTTTTCTCTTGAACAGCCGGGAGCGCCCAGGACAAGACTTCGTCATACAGATTACTTTCCTCACAAAAGGAGCAGTCCAGCCGCGCCAGAATCTCGTGCAGCCGCCCGATCAATCCTCCAAAAGCGCAGGCTCCGTGATTCTCCGTCTCTTTTCCCGACTGCTCCAGGAGCATCTTTCCGTCCATCCGTTCTCCCTGAATCCGTTTGCACAGAATCCCAAACAGCGCCCCTTCCTGTGCCAGATATTCCTGCTCATCCCCTGTTACAGGCATCGGTACGGCGGCCGCCATTCCTTCCCCATCCAGCGCCATGGACAGCTCCGCGTGCCGGCTCAGCCGCCCGGGAGAAGGGGACAGTTTCAATACCCATTCTTCCCCCACCTGAAAATCATGCTCGCTGACCTGTCCGCTTCCTTCATAATAAATATCCCGAATCTCACATTTGTCCATTCCCCAGGCAGCCAGCATTTTCCGCGCGTTCCTAATGGAAAACAGAAGCTTTCCTTCCTGATCCAGCCTGATACGATACGGCTCTGCCGGACGATGCCTTTTCAGATATGCCGTAGGAGAACAGCCGTACTCCCGGTAAAAGGCCCGGTAGAAACCGGCATGTGTCTCGTAGCCGTATTCCAAAGCAGCGTCCAGAACGCTCTTTCCCTTTCCGATTTCATAGATGGCCCGGCAAAGTCTGCGGCTGTTCACGTACTGCCCCGGCGCCATCCCCACCGTTTTGGTAAACAGATGGGAGTAATGGCAGGGAGAAAATCCCGCAAGAGCGCTCAGCTCCTGCGGACTGATCTCTGTTTTCAGATTATCCTCGATATAATCCAGCGTCTGCTGTATGCGGGCAAGCGTTTCTTTCATCGCGGGAATCCCTTCTTTTCGTATGAGGTTCTGCAGCTTTTTATAATATATCATATCGCAGTCCTCAAAACCTTTCCGGAATTGCGCTTTTCGTAATCTTTTCTTATATCATTTAAAATACGGTTGATTCATTTTTGATAATATGGCCGAACAAAAGGCAAAAATGTATGTGATTGAAAATATAAAATTTATATGGTTTAAAATATAAAATTTGTATGGTTGAAAATGTGAAATTTGATGGATTTGAATTGTAAAATCCATCTGATCAGTATATAATGTTATCAAAAGAAAGGCTGAGGTGATGCAGTTTATGAAAAAAGAGCAGTATATTTCCCGTATCATTGACCCCAGGATAGAAGAATATCTGAGCGCTTTCGGAGCTGTCTGCATCGAAGGCCCCAAATGGTGCGGTAAAACCTGGACTTCTTCTTATCACAGCAAAAGCGAGATTTATATTGGTGATCCGGCCGGTAATTTTCAGAACCGCCAGCTGGCAGAGCTGTCTCCTGCACTCGTTTTGGAAGGGGAATCTCCCCGCCTGATCGATGAGTGGCAGGAGGTCCCTTCCCTGTGGGATGCTGTCCGGTATCAGGTAGACCGGAATCCGCAAAAAGGGCTGTTCCTTCTCACCGGTTCCGCCACTCCCAATCATAAGGGAATCCTTCACAGCGGCGCCGGAAGAATCGCCCGGCTCCGTATGCGTCCCATGTCCCTTTATGAATCCGGAGTCTCAAGCGGCAGAATTTCTCTGCAAAAACTCTGTTTCGGCGAGCTGACACCCTGCATGACCGGAGAAATTGACCTGAAAAATCTGATCGAATGGATCATCCGCGGCGGATGGCCGGGGAGTATGTCTCTTTCCTTTGAACAGGCATCTCTGCTGCCGGGCGAATACCTGAATGCCGTTATCGAGGATGACGTATATCGTATCGACGGGGTAAAACGGGATACCCAAAAAATGCGGCTGCTGCTTCGTTCTCTGGCACGCAACGAAAGCACCACTGCCTCAAATAAAACACTGATGAGGGATATCAGGGCTATGGACGAAGAGGAGCTTGATTCCGCCACTGTATCCTCTTATCTGGATATTTTTAAACGGCTGTTTCTCACGGACAATCAGCCTCCTTTTTCCACCGGGATCCGATCCTCCGTGCGGATCAGGCAGGCTGAAAAGCGGCATTTTTCAGATCCTTCTCTGGCCTGTGCCCTGCTGAAAGCGACTCCAGCCGGACTTCTCGGGGATCTGGAAACGCTCGGTTTTCTCTTTGAGGCATTGTGCGAACGGGATCTGCGTATTTATGCCGAATCCTTTGGCGCCGGTCTGTATCATTACCAGGACTATAAAAACCGTGAGATTGATGCCGTTATTGAACTTCCTGATGGGCAATGGTGCGCTTTTGAAATCAAGCTTGGCGCGAATCAGATCGATTCTGCCGCCGATAACCTGCTGAAAATCAAAAAGCAGATGGAAGCTGAGGAAGGAAATCCTCCCGCTGTGCTCTGCGTTCTCTGCGGGCTTTCCAATGCAGCATACCAGCGGGCCGATGGAGTTCTTGTTGTTCCGATCACAGCTCTTGGGCCGTAAAGATCCTGGATCACCCGGGCTGGCCTGCATGCAGAATTTGTCCGGTACGAACCTCCTGAATACCAAAAAAGCGTGCCGCACAGGGAATGAAACCACCCCGCGTGCCGCACGCCTTTTTTGCTTTTCCAGCCTTATTTCGTCTTCTTAATTTTATCCCAGCGCCGCAATAAACCGGTCAAACGCCGCCTGGCCTTCTTCGGTCCTCTTGTATACGCCCGCGTCCTCCAGAACCTCCATGAACACCTGGCCGATCTCCTTCTGGATGATCTCATGGATGTTGTCCGCGTTCACATTTTCATACTTGGGAAGGAACTCCTCCACCCAGTCCGCGTGCTTGGAAAGCACCTCGTCGCTGCGGATATCCGCACCGGAGAGGATGGCTTTTTCCAGAGCGGCCATCTCGCCGTCCAGACGGGAAGGAAGCACCGCAAGGCCCATCACCTCGATCAGGCCGATGTTCTCCTTCTTGATGTGGTGCAGCTTCGCATGGGGATGATATACGCCGAGCGGATGCTCCTCGGTGGTGATGTTGTTGCGAAGCACCAGATCCAGCTCGTAATTATCGCCGCGCTTTCTGGCGATGGGGGTGATGGTGTTGTGAGGCTCGCCGTCCGTCTCCGCATAGATGAAGGCCGCCTCATCCGTGTAGCCGCGCCATTTTTCCAGGATCACATCTGCCAGAGCGATGATCCGGTCGCTGTCAGGGCCGTTTAAGCGGATGACCGACATGGGCCAGTTCACCACGCCCGCCTTCACATCCTCAAAGCCCTTCACCGTAAATTCTCTGTCCACACCGGCTTTTGCCATGGGGAACTCATAATGTCCGCCCTGGAAATGGTCGTGGCTCAGGATAGAGCCGCCCACAATGGGAAGATCCGCGTTGGAGCCCAGCATGTAGTGCGGGAACAGCTTCACGAAATCGAACAGCTTCACAAAGGTGTCGTGCTCGATCTTCATGGGGATATGCTTCGAATTGAACACGATGCAGTGCTCATTGTAATACACATAAGGAGAATACTGGAAGCCCCACGCGCTGTTGTTGATGGTGATGGGAATGATGCGGTGGTTCTGTCTGGCGGGATGGTTTACCCGGCCCGCATAGCCCTCGTTCTCCATGCAGAGCTGACACTTGGGGTACGCGCTCTGCTTCGCGTTTCTGGCCGCCGCGATGGCCTTGGGATCCTTCTCCGGCTTGGACAGGTTGATGGTGATGTCCAGATCGCCGTATTTGGTATGCGCCACCCATTTCTGATCGCGGCAGACGCGGTAACGGCGGATGTAGTCCGTGTCCTGGCTGAATTTATAAAAATATTCGGTCGCTTCCTGCGGAGAATTGGCATAATGCGCGCGGAAGGTACGGATGATCTCGCTGGGACGGGCAACCAGCGTGCTCATGATCTTCGTATCGAACAGATCCCGGTATACCACGCTGTTATTCTCCAGAAGCTCATTGTCCGCCGCATAATCCAGCATATCCTTCAGAATGCTCTCCAGCTTCGCGACCAGCTCCGGCTCCTCGCTTTTATCCGCCGTGATGGGCGTATCCGCGTCCTCCAGCTCGTCCAGGCCGAACAGCTCCAGCAGGCGATTCGTCGTGTAAATCGTATCCTCCGGCTCGATCAGGCCGGTGGCAAGTCCATATCTCACTAATTCTCTGATACTGCTCTGAATCATCTTTTTCCTCCATTAAAGAACGCTCGGGCCGTCGCCAATCTCCACCACATAAAAATCAGCCGCATAGCCGATCTTCTTCCGATAAGCCTCGCCCACCTTCTCGATGAAGCTGTCGATGGCGTCGGTCTTCACGATGCTCACGGTACAGCCGCCGAAGCCCGCTCCGGTCATACGGGAACCGATCACGCCGTCCACCTTCCAGGCTTCCTCCACCAGGGTATCCAGCTCAATGCCGGTCACCTCGTAGTCGTCGCGCAGGGATACATGGGAAGCGTTCATCAGCTGGCCGAACTGAGCGATATCGTTGGCCTTCAGAGCGGCAACCGCCTTGACGGTGCGCTGGTTCTCATAAACCGCGTGCTTTGCGCGCTTTCTGCGTACCTCATCCCTGATCGCATCCTTATACTGCTCAAACTGCTCCTCGTTCAGGTCGCCCAGGGACTTGATGTCCACCACCTTCTGCAGCTCGGCAAGAGCGGTCTCACACTCGCTTCTTCTCTCGTTGTATTTGGAATCGCCGAGGCCGCGCTTCTTGTTGCTGCAGGCAATGACGATCTTCGCGCCTTCCAGATGGATGGGAGCGTACTCATAGCTGAGATCCGCGGTATCCAGGAAGATGGCGTGATCCTTCTTTCCCATGGCGATGGCGAACTGATCCATGATGCCGCAGTTAACGCCGTTGAAATTGTTCTCGGAATACTGGCCGATCAGCGCCAGATCCTGATTGGTCACGTCAAAGCCGAACATGTCGCGCAGGATGAAGCCGGTCAGCACCTCCAGGGAGGCGGAGGAGGAAAGGCCGGAGCCGTTGGGAATATTGCCACACAGCACCAGATCCATGCCGTAAGGGATCTTCATGTCTCTCTTCTCAAAAGCCCACATCACTCCCTTGGGATAGTTGGTCCAGTCCGCCTTCTTTTCCGGCGTCAGGTTGTCCAGGCTGCTCTCAATCACGCCGAGATGCTCAAAATTCATGGAGAAGAAACGCAGCTTCCTGTCCTCTCTCTTTCTTGCCGCGCCGTAGGTTCCGATGGTCAGCGCGCAGGGGAATACATGTCCGCCGTTATAATCCGTATGCTCTCCGATCAGGTTCACACGGCCGGGGGCAAAATAGGACTTCACTCCTTCGGTATCTCCGAATACTTCCGCGAATTTTTTCAGGACTTTTTCTTTCATTTCCATAATCCCTTCTCCTTTTCTTTATCCTTTCCCGGCTTTAAGCCGGACAGGGCCGCAGGCTGACGCCTGCAGCCCCTTTCAGTTACATTCATCATATAACAAAATACCGATGACGGCAAGCAGATATTTCCTGCCGCGGCCGCAGGGCCAGGCCCGCCAGAATCCGATCCCCTGTCTCCGGCTCATCCGGACTGTCAGAGGCATCTGACCGCCGCCGGTCTTTACCGGAAGATCCTGTCGTCCAGCTCCTGCTGCACGCGCGCAAGGTCCGCCCGGATGGAAAGCTTCTGCGGGCAGAGGGTCTCGCATCTGCCGCACTTGATGCAGTTCTTTGCCTTCTCTTCGTCCTTCAGATCCACTTCCCACTCTCTCTGCACATGGCCGTAGGTACGGTACATATGATAGTTGTTCCAAACCTTGAAATTTCCGGGGATATTCACGCCCGCAGGGCAGGGCATGCAGTAGCGGCAGCCCGTGCAGCCGTTCTGCACACGGGAACGAAGCTCCTTGACGATCTCGTCGATCTCCCGGCTCTCCGCCTCGCTCAGGGGCTTAAAGGAAGCGAAGGTCTTCAGGTTGTCCTCCACCTGCTGCATGGTGGACATTCCGCTTAAAATCACCTTCACATTGGGATGGCTTCCCACCCAGCGCAGGGCGAAGGACGCCACGCTGGCCTCCGGATCCATCTGATGGAAGCGGTCGTTGATATCGTCGGAAAAGCCGGCCAGATTTCCGCCCTTCACAGGCTCCATAATCACCAGCGGCACGCCCAGGCTTTCCGCCAGCGCATACCCCCTGTCTCCCGCCTGCTCGTATCTGTCCAGATAATTATACTGGATCTGGCAGAAATCCCAGGGACGGTAATTCAGGATCTCCTCAAACACCTCATAATCGTCATGGAAGGAAAAGCCGTAATACCGGATCTTTCCTTCCTCCTTCAGCTTCGCGCAGTAATCCACCACGCCCAGCTGTTTCATCTGATCCCATTTTTCCTTATTCAGGGCATGCAGAAGATAAAAATCCACGTGATCCGTCTGCAGGCGCTCCAGCTGCTCATGAAAAATCCGTTCCGCATCCTCCACGCTGTTCACCGCCCACAGAGGGAGCTTGGTCGCCAGATAGAAGGAATCCCTGTCGTATTTCTTCAGGATCCTTCCCACCACAGGCTCGCTCTGCCCGTTATGATAGGGATAGGCCGTGTCTATGTAGTTCACCCCGGACGCGATCGCTTTATCCAGCATCCGCTCCGCCTCCGCCTCGTCGATCTTCCCGTCCGGCAGCGTGGGAAAACGCATGCAGCCAAAGCCAAGAAGCGAGGTTTCGATCCCCAGTTTCTCCACTTTTCTTTTCTCCATCATCCTTCTCCTTCTTTCCCTTTTTTCGTGTGAGGGCCGGCCTTTTTCAGGGATCCGCCTTCCTTTTTGAGAATCGTGAATCATCTTCTTCATTATAAAGGATTCCTTTTCTTTTTTCTATCTTTTTTATGTGGATATCGAAAACATTTCGTGCTATGATGGATTTCAATTCAGACGATATCAGAGCAGGGACCGCATCCCGCTGTTTCCGCCGCGCCGCGGCGCACGGGCATCCGGTCCTTATGGAAAAAGGGAAAAGAAATGGAGCTTCAGTCAAATATCATTTTTCTTGTGGAGATCATCGGAACCGTCGCCTTCGCCTCCTCCGGGGCCATGGTGGCGGTCCGCAAAAAACTGGATCTGTTCGGCATCATCGTCCTGGGCGTCATCACCGCCGTGGGCGGAGGAATGCTGCGCGACCTGATGATCGGCAAGATCCCGCCCATCATGTTCCGCAATCCGGTCTATGTGTTCGCCGCCTTCCTGACAGTCCTGGTACTCTTCATCCTGTTCCGCCTGCGTCCCGCCCTGCTTGGCGGAACCTATATGGAAGGCTATGAAAGGATCATGAACATCCTGGACGCCGTCGGCCTGGGAGCCTTTACCGTAGCGGGCATCGACACCGGGGTGGCTGCCGGCTACGGGAGCTATCATTTCCTCATCATCTTCCTCGGCGTCATCACAGGCATCGGCGGCGGCATCCTGCGGGACATCATGGCGGGGGAAACGCCCTTTGTCCTGAAAAAGCATATCTATGCCTGCGCTTCCATCGCGGGGGCCTGCCTGTATACCTTCTGCCTGGAATACACGGACTCCGACCTGCCCATGCTCCTCAGCGCCCTCCTGGTGGTTGCCATCCGGCTGCTCGCCAGCCATTACCGGTGGGATCTGCCGGGGATCAGGACTGACGATGAGTGAAGAATGCAGGAGTCCCTTACAGGCATCCGGCGTTTTCAGACAGCCATTCCCGAACAAGCGGGATACTGACTTTTGCAGCCTCCGCAATTTTCTCAACGCTCATTCCCATATCCGCAAGAGAACGCGACATCTCCTTCTTTGCTTTCGCTTCTCCCTCTAAGATACCTTCCCTGATTCCTTCCTGGATCCCTTCCTTGATTCCTTCCAGCTTTCCATCCTGGATCATTCCCTGAATTCCACGACACACGTTATAGCCTCCTTCCGTTGTCTGATATTCCGGCGTTCTGATTTTCTTCAGCTCCGGTGAGTGCGTCAGTTCTTCCAGTGCGTTCATCGCCGTTTCGGAAACGCTGCTGAAATGCTC
Organism: Candidatus Eisenbergiella pullistercoris; assembly: GCA_019115665.1. Lineage (GTDB taxonomy): Bacteria > Bacillota > Clostridia > Lachnospirales > Lachnospiraceae > Eisenbergiella > Eisenbergiella pullistercoris. Next base: position 28,338 of record DXDD01000048.1, read on the forward strand.
CCGGTTGCCGGCAATAAATGCTCCGAGCCGCTCTTTGTTTTCAGCATGTTTCCGGAATCCGAACACCGTCCGCAGCTCTCCCGTATAGCTGCAGATTTCCTCATCGCTCATCCGGCAGACGTCAAGCAGATTCATCTCCACCTGCACCGCACATGGCGCTTCCGCCTCCGTTTCAAAAAGGTCCGACAGTCTCACCGGCCCGTCCCAGGGTTCCTCTCCCCAGTACACCACCAGCGTCACGCAGCGGACGAGCCGATCTGTCCTTAAAAATCTGCCGAGATATTCTCCGTCCGTGATGCCGGGCGGTCTGCGCCTTTTGCCCTTTTCCGTTTTCCATTCCGCGTCATGGCGTTCCCTGATGATCTGCATCTGACGGGCATAATTGACGAAATCCAGTTCAAGCACCCGATAGGGCATGGCATAATCGATTTCCGACTGGTGTTCTATGCCGAGAACGGCGAAGATCCTTTCGTTTCTGACGCCCTTTACCACATCCCGATACTGTACCAGCGTCGTTCCGCCGCCCTCCTTTGTTATTCTGACGTAGGCGGTCTCCTTAATGTTCTCTTCATCCAGTTCCTCCGGCGACACCGGCTGACCGGCCAGCAGCGTCCGGTTGAAGAGCTCGGCAAAATTTTCGTTGTTTGCCTGAAACAGCAGGGTTGTGACAGAGTCCTTTTTCATGCCCTGTCCGGCAATCTTCCCATCGCTTCCGCTTTTTCTCCGTGACTTTTTTCCGTATGATGTCTTTCCGTCTTTTTTCACAGGCAGGCTCCTTTCCGTGCGATGTAAAAGCGCAAAAACGCTTTTTGTTCCGGCAGAAGCCATCGATTTCTCAGACACTCCTGCCGATCACTGCAACAATGGTTATTGGGAAAAAAAGAATTCAGCATAGAGTTCTGAAAAACGTCAGAGAGGACAGGAGACACGCTGTCCTGACGAAAGCCGAACGGCTTTAAAAATAGAAATTTATGCTTACAGGCATTGTAGCACCTTTCGGGCATGGGGACAAGATAAATTTTTCTGACAAATTTTCGGGGAAAAATTTCGGGAGCGCTCTTCACGCTCCCGTCCCGATACCCGCCAGGGCGAAAGCTCCGTTCGTTCACGCATAATACTTTGCCTGCGCGTTCCACAGCTGCGAATACAGGCCTTTTGCGGCGAGCAGGCTTTCATGGCTACCCCGTTCTGCAATCCTTCCGTCATCAAAAACCATGATGTCGTCGCAGAAGCGGCAGCTGCTCATCCGGTGGGAGATGTAGATGCTGGTCTTTCCTTCGGTCATCTCGTCGAAACGTGCGTAGACCTCCGCTTCGGCAAGCGGGTCCAGGGCGGCGGTGGGCTCGTCCAGGATGATGAGGGCGGCGTCCTTGTACAGGGCTCGGGCGATACCAAGCTTCTGGGCCTCGCCGCCGGAAATTTCCACGCCCTCACCCGTATCCTTATAAAGCAGGGTTTCCGGGCCCTCCGGCATCTGCTTCACAAGCTCTTTTGCGCCAGCCTGACGCAGGGCCTTCCAGAGGCGGCCGTCGTCCCGCTCATATCCGGCCGTCACATTTTCCCACACCGGGAAGGAAAACAGGCGGAAATCCTGAAAGACCACGCCGAACAGATCCCGGTATTCCTCGGGCTTATATTTGCGGATGTCCACCCCGTTTAAGGTGATGCGCCCCTCTGTGGGCTCGTACAGGCCGCAGAGCAGCTTGATGAAGGTGGTCTTTCCCGCGCCGTTTCTTCCCACCACCGCCATTTTCCGCTTCATGTCCAGGCGGCAGCTCACGTTTTTCAGCACGTATTGCGCGCTTCCCGGATAACGGAAGCTCACGTTTTCAAAGGCAAGCTCATATTCCCCGTCATCGCGCTTCTCCACGGGGATGGTGCCGTGCAGATGCTTTTCCTCCACATCCAGAAAGGCCAGAAATTCCCCCATGTAGGCGGCGTTCCGACGGATGGCGGCATTATATTCAGCACCAGCCGCAGCGACAGTCCCACTGAAATAACAATGTTCAGAAGGGCTTTCAGCAGTTCTCCGTAATTAAGAACCACAACCCCCACGCTGCCATACATGTCGCAGGTCCTCTCCGCGCTCAGAAGCTTTTTGACGGCGTCCGGATCCTCCATGGTCTCATAATCCAGCGAGATCGCTTTTTTCGCGATCCACAGATACACGATCTGCCAGAGCCGGTTCTGCACCGTCCGCACCTTCTTCAACAGCACCTCTCCCATGCTTCCCAGCGCCAGCGCGGAAGCCGCGAGTAAAAGAGCGTACCCCGCAGCCTGCCGGAAGTCGGCCGCAAGCAGGCTGTCGATCAGGGCCGATGTAAGAAACAGGACGGCATAGATTTCCGCCAGATTCACGCAGATCATCAGAAGATTCATGGGAAGGACGGTGGAATCCGTTTCATGCACCATTTTCAGAAGCCGGAAGCCCGTCCGGTGAGCGGACACGAATCCACTTTCCGCCCACTTTTTTCGTATTTTTTCCACAAATATTCTCCTGTTATCCAAGGCAGGCCACCTCCTCTCCCTCTTTGTAATACCGGGCCTGAACGGAAAACATATCGGCATAGGCTCCGCCCTTTTCCATCAGCTCCTCATGGGTGCCTTCCTCCGCGATCCGTCCGTTTTCCAAAAATATAATGCGGTCACAGAAGCGGGTGGAGCTTAGGCGGTGCGAAATGAAAACGCCCGTGCGTCCCTGCAGCAGTTCCTCGTACTTCTCATACATTTCTCCCTCCGCGATCGGGTCCAGGGCTGCCGTCGGCTCATCCAGGATGACCACCGGCGCGCCCTTATACAGCGACCGGGCCAGCATCAGCTTCTGCAGCTCGCCTCCGGAAAGACTCACGCCGTTTTCCCCCAGATCCCGGTTCAGGGGCGTATGCGCGCCCTGTTCCAGCCCGTCCACCTTCTCCATCAGGCCCGCCCGGGTCAGGCTGTCGCGCAGTCTGTCCGGATCCGTCTCTTCCTCCTCCACGCAGGACACATTTTCCATGAGAGAAAAGGAAAAGGTGAACACATCCTGGAATACCACGGAAAACTCCCGGAAGCAGGCGCTTTCCGTCAATTCGCCCAGCTCCTGTCCGTCCAGCAGGATCCGCCCGGAATCCGGACGGTACAGGCCGCAGAGCAGCTTCACCAGCGTGGTTTTCCCCGCGCCGTTCGCGCCCACCAGCGCCAGCCGCTCTCCGAGACGGATGATCAGATCCAGATTGTGGATGGTATCCGTTTCGCTTCCCGGATACCGGAAGCATACCTGTTCCAGCCGGATCTCATGCGCCTGTCCCGCCCTCTTTGGCGTTTCATTTCCCCATTTTCCCCTCTTTCCGTCCGCCACAGCTTCCTCAAAGTCCCGGAATTTCCCGATGGTGATATGATGGTGAAAAAACTCCTGCAGTGCGGCGAAGCAGGCGGTCAGCCAGGTATCAAAGCCGGAAACCAGCCCCGTATAGACCAGAAACTCCGCCACTGTCATCCTGCCCTGCGCCATCTGCAGGATCAGGAAACCATAGATCAGCAGGTTTTTCAGAAAGGAAAGCCCCTTCCCGAACAGTCCTGCCGCCATATAAGCAGCCTTCCCTTTTCCCCGAAGCTCCGTAAAGCGGTTGATGACCTTCTCAAAGGCTCCCAGCAGCCACCGGTCCATCCGGTAGAGGCGGATGTCTTTTCCGTTCACCGTATCCACCGTTATCTTACGCAGGTAGGACAAAGTCTCCCAATTGGCGTCGTTTTCCTTTTCCAGCCTGGCCTCCCGCCTTTTTGCCAGGAGGGAAGCCCCTGCCGTCAGAACGGCGGAAAGAAGGATCAGCACAAGCAGCGGCAGACTATATCTTCCGACGACAAAAGCATAAAGCAGGAAACCTCCCAGATTGGTCATAAGCCTCACCAGCTCACGCACATATGCTTCAAACCCGTTCCAGTCCCCCCGGAATACCGCCTCCAGCGCTCCCGCCATTTTTTTCTGCCCCTCATCGCTTTCCAGAAAGGCAGCATCCGCTTCCAGGCAGCTTCGGTAGAGCGGAATCCCCATTTGTATCCGAAACTGGAAGATCACACCCTCTCCAACCTGTGTCAGATAGCCGGCAAGCAGCCGGAACGCCTGTTGCAGCGTCACATATCCTCCCACGGTGAGAAGGATCTCTCCTGCGCTCCCTCCTCCGGAGAGCGCCGCCACGATCACGCCGGCCAGCGCTGCCGACAGAAAGGGATACAGAATCCCGGAAGCCACCTGCCCCATACAGACCAGAAGCCCTTTTCCTCCCATCTCACGACAAAACAGCCTGGCAACATACGCAAGCGTATCCGGGATGGAATATTCCCTTTCGGCTTTGTTTTTTCGGCTCTTTTTCATGACTGTCTTCATGTTCCCATGATCCTTTCGCGCATTTTTCCTGAAGCCCTGTCCGGGCGGATGATCTCTTTTTCGGGACGGGCAGCTCCTGTACCGGACTTTTCTTAAACCCGTGCCGTACTTTTCTTAAATGATAAAACGGGAATCCCTTTTTGTGGGGATTCCCGCACGAAACGACTGATTTTTTTCACGAACCGCAGTGAGTCCCTGCGCCCGGCTTTCTTCCGCGGATTCTGCTCTTCGCCGCCGGCAGCGTCCTGCCGAAAGATCCGCTCCGACAGAATTATTCCGGCAGCATCATTTCAGCAGCGTCACTCCGGCAGAGGGAGCGTCACCTCCGCCGCGAAGATGCCCGGTTCATTCGCCAGATTGAGAAAACCCTCATATTTCTCCACCACCGCGCTGACCCGCTTCATGCCGAAGCCATGGCTGCCCCGTTTCTGAGTGATGTAATTGCGCTCGTTGAAATTCAGCTCCTCCTTTGCTGAATTCTGAATGGACAGATAAAGCTGACGGCCGTTTATTGCCAGATATACCCGCAGGAAGCGGGCGTTCTGCGGAATCTGTTCACAGGCCTCCAGCGCGTTGTCCAGGAGGTTTCCAAGGATCACACACAGATCCACATCCTCCACCGGCAGGTTTTCCGGCAATCTGGCCTTGCAGTTCACGGCGATCTTTTTCTGCTGCGCCAGGGACAGCTTGCTGTTTAAAATGGCATCCGCCATCAGGTTCCCCGATTTGATCCAGGAATCCACCCGGTCCAGATCCCGCTCCAGCTCGTCCAGATAGCGCCAAAGCCGCTCCGTCTCTCCCAGAGCAAGCTGTGCCTTGATCACCTGCAGATGGTTATGGTAGTCGTGCCGCCATCCCCGCATATTCGTGTAGATGGTGCGGATTTCCTCATACTGATGGGTCAGCACATCCTGCTGAAAATGCTCGGCGCTGCGTTCAAAGCTCTTCTGCCAGGAAAACAGCGTTCCCTCCAGAGCGAAAAACAGAAGCACCTCCGTCAGAATGGTTCCCCAGGCAAGAACCTGACTCATTTCCGGCGTGACCCGCAGACCCGTGGCATCCGTCGGTTCTCCGATGCCAGGCAGCATCGAAAGGGCAGAGATCAATACGTACACCGCGCCCACCGCCGCAGCGTTTCCCGCCCGCAGATATCCCCGTCTATGCCCCAGCAGAAGAAACAGGGCCAGACAGACGATCCCGTTCGCGGCAGGAAGCGGGCTCCCGCTTCCAAAAGCTTCAGCGGCCGCCGTCAGGCCGGCAAAAAGCAGGGCCGGAGCCGCCGCCCGCTTCCACTGCTGCCGGAATGGTTCCTCGTCAAAAAAGAGGACGAACAGAACAGCCGTCAGCCCCTCCAGAAGCCAGACCGTCCAGAGCGGAATCCAGAACGAAAGCGCCAGAAAAAGAAGGGCAATAAATCCTGTCACGATCCGTCTTCCCCGCCCCTTCTGAATGGCGCCCATTCCTTCGATACAGTATCCATATAAAAACAGCCAGACCAGGCTCAAAACAGCCGTTTCCACCATGGTTTCCGTCATACTCCTCTGTCCCTTTCACTCTTCTTCCCGTTCTGTCCCGGCACGGTACCAGGCAAGATACGCCCGGTTCAGTCCCTCCCATTTCCCTCTGGCGATGGGAAGCACCGTGCCGCCCTCCATGGTCACCTCTTTCCGGGAGATCCTCTCCACATGGGACAGGTGGATCACACAGGTCCGGTGTATCCTGTAAAAGGCCCCGCTCTGCTCCGCGAGCAGCCGTTCCAGCTGCGCGATCCCCTGCAGACAGCGCACCGGCCTTTCTCTGTCCGCGCAGTGCACCAGCGTATCATGTCCCGCGCTTTCCAGAAAACGGATCTTTCGGATCCGCACCCGTTCCACCGCGCCCGCCGTTTCCAGAAGGAAAGACGGCTCCTGCCGCTTCAGCCGGGCTGCCGCCCGGTCCAGACAGGCGTACAGCTTCTCCCTCTTTACCGGCTTGATCAGAAAGGATACCGCGTCCACGTCATACCCTTCCGCCGCCCGCTCCGCGATCCCCGTCACGAACAGAAGCTGCATCCCCTCTCCCTCTTTCCGCAGCCGGGACGCCAGCTCCACGCCGTCCATGCCCGGCATCTCGATGTCCAGAAGCAGGATATCCACCTCCTGCTTCTTCTCCCGCCGCTCCGCCAGCAGAAAAAGGAACTGCTCCGCGTTCTCGCACAGCTCCGTGGAGCATTCCATATGTCTTTCCTTCGCCCATTCCCAAACCAGCTCTTCCAACAGGGCAAGCTGGACAGGCTCGTCGTCGCAGATCGCTATGCGCAGCATGAAGCACGCCTCCTTTCCAAAACCGGCCGCATCAGCTGCAGCCGGGAAATTTCCTCTGTCAGTATAGCGCACGGGACAGCCTGCTGGCAAGACGGCGGCAGGATGATTCTGCCCGGACAGCCTGCGCTGCATTACTGTTCAGCCTTCGGCAGAACAGTAACTGCGCTGCCTTTTTAGCCGCTTCATTCTGCTGTTTTTTCTCCGGGCCGTTTTGGCCCGTTTTTTTCCTGGTCAGATGGGGAAACCTCCTGGCAGCATGGCATCTGCATACGGTAAAAAACTCAGAAATGCCAAATCAGTCCGTACAAAAAAGCCTCTTTGTACGGCAGAAAATGTCATTCTGCCGTTTTTGCCCGTAGTGAAAGAGGGTTTCCTACGGTAAGAATCAGGAAAACTGGATTTTTTCCCGTAGTGAGAAGCAAAATGTACTGTTAAAAAGCCTCACCCGCATGATACAATGATTGCGCACAGTACAACAGAGACACGGAAATTCCACATAACAATTCCGCATAAAAAGCCCGCGAAAGGAATCAAAAGGAAATGGAAATCAGAGAGATCCTGACTGACAAAAAGAAATATCTTCCCCTGCTGCTCCTTGCCGATGAGCAGGAGGATATGATCGACCGCTATCTGGAACGGGGAACCATGTACGTGCTGGAGGAGGGCGGCGTGAAAGCCGAATGTGTGGTCACGGACGAGGGGGACGGCATTCTGGAAATCAAAAGCCTGGCTGTGGAACCGGATTTTCAGGGGCAGGGCTATGGAAAGGCGCTGATCCGCTTTCTTGCGGAAAAATACCGGCTGCGGTATTCCATTCTGCAGGCGGGCACCGGCGACAGTCCCCTCACCGTTCCCTTTTATGAAGCCTGCGGCTTCCGGCGTTCCCACCGGATCCCGGATTTTTTTACGGAGCATTATGACCACCCGATCTTTGAGGGCGGCGTGCAGCTGAAGGATATGGTCTATCTGAGAAAGGAGCTCTGCCCCATGAAATCTGATCTTTCCACACTCAAATCCGCGCCGGCCCGTCCGGCGCGCGGGACCGCCGCGGACGTACAGGCGGTCGTCACCAGCTTCAACCAGGGCTCCATGATCCTGGAAGCTGTGCAGTCCCTTTGCGCCCAGACAACGCCTCCGGCGGAGATCATCCTTGTGGACGACGGCTCCACGGACGCGGCTTCCCTCGCCGTTCTGGACAGGCTGGAAACCGATTCGTCCCTGCCCGTTCCCGTCAGGGTTCTGCGGCAGCCAAACGGCGGCGTATCCTCGGCAAGAAATACGGGGATCCGGAACGCGCGGACGCCCTTTGTGCTGGTGCTGGACGGGGACGACCGCCTGGGGCCCGCCTTTCTGGAAAAGGTCAGCGCGCTTCTGAGAAGCGATCCGTCCCTGGCGGCCGCGTCCTCATGGATGCAGACCTTCGGGGTGCTGGAGGCCCAGATCCGGCCTGCGGGCGGAACCATCGTTCCCTTCCTTTCCCGGAACTGCTGTCCCGCCACCCATATCCTCCGGCGCTCCTGCTGGGAAGCCTGCGGCGGATATGACGAAGCCATGCGTTCCGGTTTTGAGGACTGGGATTTCTTTCTGAGCATGCTGGAGACCGCGCCGGACGCCCATATCGGGATCGTTCCGGAACCTCTCATCGCCTACCGCACCGCGCCCGCCTCCTCCAACGTCCGGAGCATGGAAAAGCGGCTGGAGCTCATGCGGCACATCATAAGCAGACATCCGGATGCCTACCGGGAGCATCTGACCGATGCGCTTCTCGGCCTGGAGGCGGTCTCCATGTCCAGACTTTTCGGCTGGGAAAATGAAATGCTTCACGCCCTTCAGGAAGACCGGCCGCTCAGCGCTGTGTCCGAAGACTTTCTGCGAAGCCCCTCCTATGGGGACGGCGGGATGGCCGCCGCGGTGCGCATCGCAACCGCGCTTCCGTCCCGCTTTCAGAAGCCCTGACTGCCACCCGGTTTTCAGAAGCCCTGACCGCCATCCGGTTTTCAGCGGCCCTGATCACCGTCCGGCGTCACGGAATGTCCTCCTGCCTTTCCATCCTCTCAGGAAAACAGCGCCCCGAACAGCGGCGACAGCACGATCATCACGCCGGAAAAGCAGAGGGAGGATACGGAAATGAGCGTGGCCCTCTGCCCGGTGGGCACCATTTCATTCAGCCGCACATCGGAGCGGACCTGCAGAAAATTGTCGCACAGCGCCGAAAGGAAGCCTCCGGCGATCATGACCGCCGGGACGGGCAGAAGGGCCGCGGCCACGCAGCCGGCCACTGTTATGGCGGAAACCGCGAATACCCGTCCGTAGCTCCAGCCTTTGCAGCAAAGGATCAGCCGGGCTCCCGCCGCGCCGCCAAGCCCCATGAAAAACAGGGCAGGGCCCAGCAGAGCCTCCGGCAGGCCATTTTGTGTGAGCCTGGCCTGCAGGAAGAAGCGGAGCAGGGTCGCCGCCGCTCCCACCGCCGCGTTCAGAAGGATCAGCTCCATCGCCTTTCTGCTGTGAAGCAGGAAATGAACGCTTTCCCGGAAGCACTGAACGATCCTTTTCCAGGCCCCATTCTGCGGGCCGTTTTTCGTTCCTCCGCCTCCGTTTCGGATCTCTTCCCCTTCCGCCAGGGCGCATCCCGCCTCCCGCAGCCGCAGGACGCTCATCAGACACACCGCGCCCAGAGCGATATCCACAAGATAGGCCCTCCGATAGCCCAACGCCAGCGCGACGCCCGCGCAGAGCGTGGCAAGGGAGGAAAAAAAGGTATACAGCATCATATCCGTAGAGGAATACCCGTCGTATTCCGCCTCCCGGCCCTCCGCCTTCAGCGTCTCATAGGCCAGCGCCTCCCTCGTCCCTGACGCGAAATTATAACCGAAGGCGGAAAATACCATGGCGGGAAGCACCCCGGCCAGGGAATCGGAGACCAGCATGAGCAGGGCGGAAACGAGCGTCATGCACTGGCTGAGCACCATGGATCTTTTCCGTCCGAACACATCCGAGATCACCCCGGACGGCACCTCAAACAGAAGGCTCGCCACATGGAACACACTTTCCGCAAATCCGATCTCCACCAGGGAAAAGCCTCTTGCCGCGAGCAGCGCCACCCAGGAAGCCCCGGCGATCTGAAACGCGCCGAGCGAAGTGTTCAGATACAGCAGCCTGAGCTGCCTTCCGGCCTCAGACCATTTTCTTTTTCTTTTCTGTCTGATCGTAAGCATAAAAAAACTCCTTTTCCATTCTGTTTTTATCAAACACGACCTGAAAAGGAGATACTGCGCATTTTTGCATTTTCGTGATTTTATTTCCGTTTTCTGAAAATCACCGCGGAAAACCGGAGCCGGCTGACGCCGCGTTCACAGCGGCCCGGACAGAGCCGGACCGCCGCCGTTTTTCCGCATTTTCCCGAAAAAAGAGCGCACTATCCCCGTAAAAATGAAAAGCATCGCCTTTTTTCAGTTTTACGTTTTCATTTTTCCAGAACATAGTGAAACTCTCCTGATTCTAATGCCGGGGGTATTATAGCACGCCGGAGCAGGGGTGGGCAAGGTTTTTGCTCTATTTTGAACATTTCCATAATACATCCTCACTCCACCCGCAGCCTCTCCACCACAGAAAGCTTCCGGGCGGCCCGGCAGCTGGCGACGGGGATTGCGATCCCCAGAAGCACGAAGGCGGGCAGGAACAGAAAGACCGGACAGACCGTAAAATGCCAGGTGAAGAACCAGATCAGGCTGCTGACCGCCCGGCCGGCGAAGGGGCCAGTCGCCACGAGCAGGAAAAGAGCAAGCGCCAGGGCTCCGCAGGTATAGAGGAGGCCCTCCAGGGCCAGCATGGTCTTCATCTGTCGTCCCGTCATGCCGATGGACTGGAGCACGGCCAGCTCCCTGCGCCTTGCCGTAATCCCGGTGAGAATGGCGTTGAAAAAATTCAGCACGCCAACCAGAGCCACGATGAAGCTCAGCGCTCCGCCCAGAAGCAGGAACATGTTCCGGAAGCCGTCAAACTCCGCCGCATAGATGCCCTTGCTTTCATAGTCCAGCCAAGGGGCCGTATTTTCCGTGTAATCCTGCAGGAAGGCTTCCATGGAAGCGTCCGCCGCCTCATCCGTCATGTCGAAGGCGTAGTACATCACGCTGTCCGTACCCGTATCCCGGATGAAGGTCTGCGCGTTCAGCACAAACGCATCGCTACCATAATAACGGTAGCCAAGCGCCGTCGGAACCGTCACCAGAGCCGCCACCGTATACGCTGCATCCCGGTATTTCACCGCGCGGCCGGCATAGACGGCATTTTCCGGCACGTCCTCCGGAGAGCCGTAAATCTCGCCGGTATCCGGATTATAGTATTCATATTCCTCCACATACCGAAGGGTCACGGTGTCCCCCAGTCCGGCCCAGTGACTGTCCATGATGGGGTTTCCATAATCGTCTTCGCTGTATACGGCGGCAATATAATTTCCGCCCGGTTCATAGAGCGGGGACAGATCTCCCTCCAGCACGGTCAGATGATCCAGGGCAAAGGGCTCCATACCGTAGAGCTGGGCGTCGTCCGCGATCCTTCCGTCCTGTGTTTTCTCCGCGAGGCGCACCAAATTATCCAGATTCTCCGGCGTACTCCACCAGCCGTTTGCGGCGCGAAAGTACGCTTCGCTGACAAACTCCTGAACGGAGGAGGTTCTTCCATAGACCCGGCCCCCGTCCTCGACCCCGCCCTGAGTCAGGACCGCGTCCACAGCCGTTTCGGGCAGGGCCATATCCTCGTTGAATATCTCTCCTGTCGCCTGAAGCTTGCCCGCGTCCGCCAGAATGAAATCGCTCGCCGTAAATTTGGCGATATACTTATCCATGTCAAAGCTGTTCACGAGGATCACCGTCACGGTAAACAGCACCACCGCCAGAGACAGGGACAGAATGGTCACCGCCGTTTTCCCCCGGCTGCGCCCCAGATTGGCCCAGGCCATGGAAAGCAGGGAAACCCTTTTTCCGTTCCGGCCGCCGCCTTCTTCTCTGTCCGCCAGGTCCGCGGCCTGCTTTCTTCCCTTCCGGCCGCCGCCCGCCTTTCCCCTTTTCCGGTCAAAAGACGCGCCCTCCGTATAGCGCACGGCCTCCACCGGGGAAACCCGTCCCGCCATCCGGCCCGGCCGGCAGCAGGAAATCAGAACGGTAAGCAGGGCGAAAATACCAGAGCCCACGAAAATCATCGGATTCACCGAGACCAGAGACACCACGCCGTCCAGCTTCTCCACGACCACGGGTGTGAGGGCTCCGCCCAGAAGCCAGCCCAGAAAAAGGCCCAGAGGAATGCCGCACAGGGAAAGCGCCAGCGCCTGGAAGCGCACGATCCGCCGCAGCTGTCCCGGCGTGGTTCCGATGGTTTTTAACAGGCCGTAAAACCGGATGTCTCCCGCCGCCGATATCTGAAACACATTATAAATGATCAGATACCCGGTCAGCAGGATCAGAAGAAGGATTCCCACGATGAACAGAAGCGTCACCGGGTCCATCTGGCTGGAAAGCTGCGCTCCGGTATAGCCCCAGTTGACGCCGGGGGCGACGTAAGTGTCCGCATCGGAAGGATCCTCCGCCTGATAGCCCGCGTTTTTCGCAATCTGCTCCAGATCGGATTCGATGGACCAGGCGCCGTTTTTCAGCATCACGTCCAGGTTCCAGTTGCCCGTCATCTGATCCGATCCGGGCGGCGTCACGCCCGTCTCCCGCAGGATCTCCTCCAGGCGGCTTTCCGGAATCAGAATGTGGTTGGCCACGACCGCCGTATCATACTCCCACCAGCCGCACAGGACAAAGCTCTGCGTGGTCTCATGTCCGTCCACCTCAAAGGTCACGGTAAATTCCGCCCCCACTTCCGGCTCCACGCCAAGAAGCTCCAGCACATGGGTATCCGTCGCCGCCTCCTTCGTCCCCTCCTCCGGAAGCCGTCCCTCCACCGGATCGCAGTACATCCAGTGCGCTTCCTTTTCATCTGAATAGCCAATCTCCACATGGGACTTGTGAAACGGCTCCTGTGTGGGCATGCCCAGGAAGCGCCGCAGCCCCCATTCCCGAATCAGCGGATCTTCTTTCAGCTTTTCAAACTGCTCTTTCGTCAGATATTTGAAGCCTCCGTGGGAAAATCCTCCCGCCTGCCGGAAGTTGGACTGCTGAAAGCCCTCGTTGATGGACATGGCGATGGTGAACAGCGACGTGAACAGCATCGCCGTAAGGGCGATCGCCAGAACCGCCACCAGATTTCTCGTCCGTCCGGCCAGAAGCGTGCGCATCTCCAGACGGCGTATACATTTTCGGTTCGCTACTTTCATACCTGCCTCCATTCCCGAATCAGAAATTTTCCGCTGTTACCGGGATTCCTTTCCGCTCACGATCCGCCCGTCCTCAATGCGGACGATCCGATCCGCCATCTGCGCGATTTCTTCATTATGCGTGATCATCACCATGGTCTGAGAAAATTTCTGTCCGGCCACCTTCATCAGTCCCAACACGTCCTGACTGGTCCGGGAATCCAGGTTCCCGGTGGGCTCGTCCGCAAGAAGGATGGCGGGCTTTGCCGCCAGCGCCCGCGCAATGGCCACACGCTGCTGCTGGCCTCCGGACAGCTGGTTCGGCCGGCTGCTTTGCTTTTTTTCAAGCCCCAGAGCGGTGATGACCTCCTGCAGATAGTCCCGGTCCGGCCGCCTCCCGTCCAGCTCCAGAGGCAGGACGATATTTTCATAAACGCTGAGCACCGGAACCAGATTGTAGGACTGGAACACAAATCCGATCTTCCTCCGCCGGAAGATGGTCAGCGCTTCATCCTTCAGGGAAAAAATGTCCTTTCCGTCCACCGTCACTCTGCCGGATGTCGGCCGGTCCAGCCCTCCCAGCATATGCAGCAGAGTGGATTTTCCCGATCCGGAGGTGCCCACGATCGCCACAAATTCTCCGTTTTCCACCGCCAGATCCACGCCGTCCAGCGCCCGTACCTGCGTGTCGCCGGATCCGTAATATTTTTTCAGGTTTTCTGTCTCCAGGATTGCCATACTTCCGCCTTTCCGCCGCCGAAGGCGGCCATTTCATCCGGTGGGTCGTCAGTACGGCCTTACGCGCATGCGCGCGGTCCGCACAGCCGTCTGACAACGCCTCCAATAGAAAAAGCCCGCAGTGCCTTTTCACACTACAGACTTTATCATGGGGATCTTTCCCGGTACTGTCAGAAATGTGACAATGTTGTCATTTTTCGTAACAGTTCTGCCGAAGGCTGAACTGTTACCATTTTTCCTGCCATGCCGTGGCGTTTTATGCCGAGGCCGCGGGCCGGGCCGCCAGTCCGGCGCTGCAAACTTCCTTTCCGCCCGGCACGATCCTTCCCGCGCCCCCCAAAAAACGCGCGGCTTCTGTCTCATCGCGGCAGCCAGATGGAAAAGGCGCTGCCGCCTCCCGGCCCGCTTTTCACCTTCACATAGCCGCCCTGGCCGGAGACGATCTGCCTGGTCAGGTAGAGACCGATCCCCACGCCCTCCTCCTGCCAGGCGGAGGGAGAGCGGTAAAAGCGGCCGAAGATCTTCGCCTGCTCCTCCTCCGAAATGCCGGGGCCGGTATCCGTCACCTGAACGGCGGAAAACATTTCGTATTCTCTCACCTCCACGGTCACGCTGCCGCCGCAAGGCGTGTACTTCACCGCATTGTCCAGCAGGTTGCAGAGCGCCTCCTCCGTCCATTTGGGATCAAAAACGCCGCTCCCTTTCGTGCTTTTCACCGTGAGGGAAATCTTCTTTTCGGAAGCCTTCGGCGCGTACTGGGAAACGGCGCGCTCCACCACGGGCCCGATCTCTCCCCGCTTCGGATGAAGGGCCAGAAGCCCGGTTTCCAGCCGGGAGGTTTTCACCAGCGCTTCGATCAGGCTCTGCAGCTTTTCCGACTGAGTCCGGATGGCCCCGACACAGGCTTCCGCCTGCGGAGGAAGCGGCTGCTCCTCCAGCAGCCCGGCGTAAAGCTTCAGATTGGCAACCGGCGTCCTGGTCTGATGGGAGATGTCCGAAATCAGCGTGCTGATCTGCTCCTCCCGCCTCTTCTGCTTTTCCGCGGATACCGAACCGGCGGCCAGATACTGATGCAGCCGGCTCTCCAGCGCGGACAGACGGCTTTCGTCAAAAGCCGTTTCCGAAAAGCTTCCGTTTACCGCCGCCTCCAGCATCTCCTCCATCCGCCTGTAGGTACGCGCCGTCCGCAGGCGGCTCCAGAGGACGATCCCGATCCCTGTCAAAATGCCCGCTCCCGCAGCCAGATATCCAATCATATCCACCCTCATTTCTGAGTATTACAAAAGTTTCCGCATGCCCCATCGGCCGCCCAGGTGTAGCCGATGCCGTATACGGTGCGGAGATACCGCGGCTTCGCCGGTTCCGCCTCCAGCCTGGCCCGCAGCCGCTTCACCGTGACGGACAGCGCGTTTTCCTCCACGTATTCCGCCCCGTCCGTCCAGACCCGGTCCACCAGAACGGAACGGCTCACGGTATGACCCCGGTTTTCCACCAGGACACGCAGCAGCTTCTGCTCGGTTTTGGACAGCTCCACCGCCCTGCCGTCCCTGTAAAACTCCATCCGGTCAAAATCAAACCAGAAGGGGCCGGTGACCACAACGGAAGGAGCGGAAGCCCTTCCCCGCCTGAGCTGAACGGCCACCCGCGCCCGGAGAACCGACAGGGAAAAGGGCTTGGTGATATAGTCATCCGCCCCTGCCTCCAGCCCGGTGACCTCGTCCAGCTCCAGATCATTGGCCGTAAGCAAAATCGCCGGCACCTCCGGGCGTATGCTCTTCTGCTCCCGCAGGAGCTCCAGCCCGCTGCCGTCCGGCAGATTGATATCCAGGATCAGCAGGCTGAAGGCCTCCCGCGCCAGCGTCCTTTGGGCCTCCTTCCGGGTATGGCAGAGAACGACGTCCGTCTCCGGGCTTTGCAGCGCCATCCGGATTCCCGCCCCGAGCGCTGCGTCATCCTCCAGCAGCAGGATTCTTTCCATTTTTACCTCCATGCCGAAGCGTTTTACGCTGAGGCCGCGAGGAGAAATCACGCAGGTGATTTCTCCTCTGCGATCACAGCAGTTTTGCGTCGCTGCAAAACTGCCGATTGAAAAATGCGCTATCGAGCGCATTTTTCAATCTTACCGCCCTTCAGACCGTCTTCTTCAGGTACATCCTCGCCTCATAGGGGCGCAGCTTCGTCTCGTCCGCATCCTGATAATTGCCGAGCAGAAGCTCTCCCAGGCCGCTTTTCCTGAGCTTTTCTCCGTCCTCTCCGGAAAGCGCGGCTTCGCCGCCGTGGAAGTTGCACAGCACCGTAAGCGTTTCCTTCGGGGTGGTGCGGGTATAGGCGAAAATGTCCGGGTCGTCCGCGTACAGAAGTTCAAACTCTCCGTCCACGAATACCGCGTGCTCCTTGCGCAGCGCGATCAGCCTGCGGTAGAAACTGAATACCGAATCCGGATCGTCCGTCTGGGCGGCCGCGTTGATCTCCCTGTAATTGGGATTCACCTTCAGCCAGGGCGTTCCCGTGGTAAAGCCGGCGTTTTCGCTGTCGTCCCACTGCATGGGCGTGCGGGCGTTGTCCCGGCTCTTCGCCATGAGGGAGGCCATGATGTCTTTTTTTGCATATCCGGCTTCCAGGCGCTCGTGATACATGTTGACGGATTCAATATCCCGGTAATCCGCGATCTCCTCCATCCCCGCGTTGGTCATGCCCAGCTCCTCGCCCTGATAAATATAGGGCGTTCCCTGCAGACCGTGAAGCAGGGCTGCCAGCATCTTGGCGGATTCCACCCGGTATTTCCCGTCGTTTCCCCAGCGGGAGACGATGCGGGGCAGGTCGTGGTTGTTCCAGAACAGGCTGTTCCAGCCGCAGCCGTAGAGGGCCTTCTGCCATTTCGCCAGCACCTCCTTGAGCTTCCGGAAGTCCAGAGGGGCCAGGTCCCATTTTTCCTTTCCGGGAATCTGGTCCAGACCGATGTGCTCGAACTGGAACACCATGGAAAACTCGCTTCCGTCCGGATTGCTGTAGAGCTTCGCGTTCTCCGTGTTCGCGCCCCAGGCCTCGCCCACGGTGATCAGATCGCCCTTCTGGAAGGTTTCCCGGGAAAGCTCCCGAATGAACTCATGCAGCCTCGGCCCGTTGTTGGTGATCTTCCGGTCCGGCTCCTTGGCAATCTGGTCGATCACGTCCAGACGGAAGCCGCCCACGCCCTTTTCCATCCACCACAGGATCATGTCATAGATCTCCCGGCGCACCTTAGGATTTTCCCAGTTTAAGTCCGGCTGCTTCACGGAGAACTGGTGAAAATAATACTGCCCGCACTCCGGCACCCACTCCCAGGCCGGGCCGCCGAAGCAGGCGCGCATGTCGTTGGGATATTCTCCCTCCACGCCGTCCCGCCATACATAATAATCATGATAGGGGTTGTCCTTCCCCTTCTTCGCCTCAATAAACCAGGGATGCTCGTCGGAGGAATGGTTCAGCACCAGATCCAGGATGATTCGGATTCCATGCTTTTTTCCTTCCGCGATCAGCTCTTCCATATCGGACAGGGTTCCAAACAGGGGATCGATGTCCCGATAGTCTGAAATGTCGTAGCCGTTGTCGTCCTGCGGGGAACGGCACACCGGAGAAAGCCAGATGGCGTCGATCCCCAGCTTCTCCAGATAGTCCAGCTTTCCGATGATCCCCTGCAGGTCCCCCATGCCGCTTCCCGTGCTGTCGCAGAAGCTGCGGGGATAGATCTGATATACGACGGCGTTCTGCCACCATTTTTTCTGTGTCATGCTTCCTCTCCTTCTGCCGCCGAAGGGCGGCATTTTATTTGTAGAAGAATGGCTGATGCCATTCTTCGGCACGAACTTTAGTTCGTGCCCCTCTCCTTCTGCCGCCGAAGGGCGGCATTTCATTTGTAGAAGAATGGCTGATGCCATTCTTCGGCACGAACTTTAGTCCGTGCCCCTTTCCTTTCCTCCCAGCCTGATGACCAGGCATTCCCAGGGACGCAGCGTCAGCTCCCCTTTTTCAAAGAGCGGAGCCGTCTCATAATTGTCCAGAAGAAGCTCCGATTCGTTCATCAGCGCTTCCGTCGCGTCCGCCTCCGCGAGAGGCAGCCGCATTTCCTCTGAAAGGGCGCTGGTCACGACCAGGATACGGTTTCTTTCGTCCCTTCTTTCATAGGCGAGGATGCCGCTTCGATCCTGTAAACGGGGGATCAGCCTTCCGTAAATGAAGGTTTCCTCCAGGTCGGGCCGCCTGCGCACGGACACCAGCTTCCGGTAAAAATGCAGCAGGGAATCCGGGTCCTTTTCCTGCGCTTCATAATTCAGCCACGTGTAATTGGGATTGACCGCAAACCAGGGCGTTCCCGTGGTGAAGCCCGCGTTTTCACTGCCGTCCCACTGCATGGGCGTGCGGCTGTGCTCCCTGCTGTTACTGTTGATCCGGAAAAGCGCCTCCTCCGGCGTCAGACCTTTTTTCAGAAATTCCTCATATTCCGCATGGGTGGGCGCATCCACGTATTCGTCCATGCTCTTTTTCGGGAAATCCCGCATCCCGATCTCCTGTCCCTGATAGAGGAACACGATCCCCGGAAGAAAGAAATTGGTCACGGGAAGCATGCGGATGCTGTGAGGATTCCGGTCCTCCTTCGCCAGAAAACGGTCGATGCATCTGTTCTTATCATGATTTTCCAGAAAATTGCAGAGAAGCCCCCTGCCGTCCACCACCTTCTGCGCCTCAAACAGCCTGTCCCGGTAGTCGTTGAACATCCCCAGGGTGTCGCCGTTCCATTCCGGATAATATACATTGTGATGGGTATGGCTGAAGTCAAAGACCGAGCTGAAGCTTCCGTTCTCTCCGATCACGGCCTCCACGTCCTCCGGCTTCATATTGTCATACTCCCCGATCGTCAGCGCGTCCGAAGGGGCGAACGCCTTCTCCTTCAGCTCCAGCAGAAAATCGGAAAGGCCCTTCACATTATTGATATGATCGAACGCCAGGCAGAGCCCGTCCGGGCCGTCCGCCGGCAGGTCCTCATAATCATAGTTTTTCTTCAGATGGCTGATCGCATCCAGCCGGAAGCCGCCGAGTCCCAGCTCCATCCATTCCCTTATGATCCGGCAGATCTCCTCCCGCAGCTCCGGGTTTTCCCAGTTCAGATCCGGCTGCTGCTTCGTGAACAGGTGCAGATAATACAGGTTTTCCCGCCCCGGCACCTTCTCCCAGGCGCTTCCCCCGAAGATGGAGCGCCAGTTGTTGGGCGGCCCGCCGGCCCTGCCCTCCCGGAACACGTAATAATTCCCGTATTTCCCGTAGGGGTCGCGCAGCGCCTTTTGAAACCACTCATGCTGATCAGAGGAATGGTTCGCCACCAGATCCATCAGGATCCGGATCCCCTTTTCCTTCGCTTTCGCGATCAGCTCCTTCATGTCCTCCATGCTGCCGAAGCAGGGATCGATGTCCATGTAGTCGGACACATCGTATCCGTTGTCCACCATGGGCGACGGAAAGACCGGACACAGCCAGATCACGTTCGCGCCCAGCGCCGCTATTTTGTCCAGACGCCGGATCACGCCCTGCAGGTCTCCGATCCCGTCCCCGTTGGTGTCCTGAAAGCTCTTGGGGTAAATCTGATAACCGACCGTACGGTGCCACCATTGCTTTTTCATGGGAATCCTCCATCTATTCAAGATTTTAGGCTATCTTACCGCAGGAAGGGGCGGAATACAATCTTTTTTCAAAGGATTTTGGAGAAATTCATACCTTCCGGTATAATATCCCACGATCCCGTCCTTCTTCGCGAGGATCCCCTGCGGCTCCACGTCGCAGCAGGACAGGATCTCGCCGGAACGCACGGGAAGGCGGTAGTCCGTCATATTGAAACAATAGCGTTTCCCCTTATAGCTGTAAAGCTGCCCGTCTGCGAACGTCATCTCCCGGCCCAGCGCGGGAACAAAGCAGACGCTCTCCGCTCCGTCGTCCCTGAGCACCTCAACCATGGTTCGGGGAAATTCCAGCGTCAGGGGATTCTCAGACGCTTCCTGATCCTCCAGAGCGCAAAGGAGCGGCATGTCGTCATAAGCCCCGGTTTCCATCGTTTCCCCGCGCAGTATCAGGTAATTGATCTGGTGCCAGCGCTTGAGACTGTTGCCGCCGTCTATACTGATCACATTGGTCCCGCGGTTAAAATACGGATTCACGTTGACAATGGTTTTGCAGTAGTTGCTTGCCGGCCAGTGACCGACGATGACCGGCTTTTCAAACCGGTGGGGCTGAACGCCGAATTCCTTCACCGTCAGGCAGTACTCCATGTCCTGCTCCGTCAGCGGGCCGGGCTTCAGTCCGGCGTGCACAAAAATAAAATGCTCCGTTTCCAGGATATGCGGAAGGGAATCCAGAAAGGAGATTTCCGCGGCATACCGCTCCCGCACGGCCGTCTTCAGCGCCCTCACCTCATCGAGCGTATCCCATCTCATCCCCAGTTCCCGCGCCATCTCCCGCAAAATGATATTTTCATGGGACTTCATATACGAAAGGACTTCCTCATCCGTCACCCATCCGCCGTACCATTCGGAAAAAATCGTGTCATTATTGCCCGCCGTCATGTACACATTGCCCTTTTCGGCACAGCGCATCACCGAACGCAGCAGCTCCAGGGACTCTTCGCCCTTTTCCAGAATATCGCCCACGATCACCAGCGCGTCCTGCTCTCCAAATCCGGTTTGCCGCAGCATGGCAGAAAATCCCCTGTTGTCTCCATGGAGATCGCTGACAACGATCGCGCGCCGGTATCTGTCCAGCTCTGCGTGAGCAACCGTCGCCTTTATGTCCATTCTTCTCCTCCTCTTTTCCGTCCATCCCAGGGAAATGCGCTGTCAGGCGCATTTCCCGGATCCTCAGCCCCGCTTCGCCTGCGCCATAAAAGCCTCGATCTCGTCCGCCTCGCGGATCACGTCCGCCGACAGAACTTCGCAGCCGTCCTCCGTGATCAGCAGATCGTCCTCGATCCGGATGCCGATTTCCCATTCGTCGATGTACAGGCCGGGCTCATCGGTGATCACAGCGCCGGGCTGCAGCGGCTCGTCCCGCCTCGCGCTCACGTCATGGACATCGATGCCCAGATGATGAGAGACGCCGTGCATGTAATACGTCCCGATCTTCTCCGCGCTGTCGATCAGGCCGAGCTTCCTGCAGCCCTCCGCCAGAACCTGCTTACAGATCTCATTCAGCCCGCTCAGCGTGACGCCTGGCTTCGCGGCCGCCGCGACGGCGCGGTTGGCGGCAAGCACCGCCTCATAAACCGCTCTCTGGCGGGGCGTGAAAACGCCGTTGACCGGATAGGTCCTGGTGATATCGGCGCAGTAGCCCTGAACCTTCGCGCCTAAGTCCAGAAGAAGCAGCGTCCCGTCCTCACAGGTATCCCGGTTCGTTTCATAATGAAGCATGGTTCCGTTTGCCCCGCTTCCCGCAATCGTCGGGAAGGACGTGCCGTCCGCGCCCAGATAATGCACCGTGTACTCAAAATCCGCCTGCGCCTGATATTCCTTCATTCCCGGCCTCAAGCGGCTCATCACATTCTGCAGCGCCCGGTCCGTGATGGAAATCGCCTCCCGGATCAGCGCCACCTCGTCCTCATCCTTCCGCGTGCGCAGTTCTGCGATTACAGGAAAAATATTTTTCACCGCCGCGCCCGGATATTTTTCACCGAACTCCCTGGCCCGCACCGCGTTATAATCGGGCAGATCCTCCGTCTGATGGCGGTAGCAGTCAAAATACAGGGTGTTCACGATTTCTCTGGTCATGACGCCGCCGATCCGGCTTTCAAACGCGTCCGTATACGCGATATTATCGATACCCGAGATCTCCTTCGCTTCCTGATCCGTCACCATTTTTCCGGTCCAGCGGACCGCGTCCGGGTCAAAGGCGGGAATATAAAGCGTCGTCTTTCTCTTCTCTCCCGACTGATCCATGACGAGGATCATCCGTTCCCGGCGAAGGCCCGTCAGATAGAAAAAGTTCCGGTTGGCCTCAAAGGGCGCGTATTCATCCGCGCTGACGTGGCTCTCGATCCCTGAAAACAGGATCAGAACGGAATGCTCCTCCATCTTGTCATATACCTTCTGCCGTCTCATTTCATAATTCATGGCTGTTTTCTCTCCTT
>DXDD01000049.1 GCA_019115665.1 Candidatus Eisenbergiella pullistercoris
AAAACTGCTTTGTATCGTTACTTTTCATGGGGGTGGGAAATTTTGTACGGTTACAAATCCAATTTTTTATTTTTCAACCGTATATGGGAGGAAGGTCCATGTAAGACCCTGCGAAATGTTTCCTGTAAAAATTCGCGGAACATTTCGTCTGATCCCCCGTCCCATGAAAAGTAACTACTATTCCCCTTTTTTTGAAAAGTGATTTTCCGGTTGACGGATTTCAGAAACTCGTGTATAGTATCAGTTAGACGCGTTAATGCTTTTATGCATTGAAGTGTCAGAAAGAGATAGAAAAGGGGAATCAGCTATGAAAAAGTTATTGGCGGTAGTAACGGCACTCACCATGACGGCAGCTCTGCTGGCAGGCTGCGGAAGCGCGGCGGGCAGCTCGTCATCCTCATCGGAGAGCGAGGCGGCGTCTCAGGCGTCCGTGGAGACGGAAGCAGCGGAGACAGCGGCGGCAGAAGATACGGCTGCATCGGAGAGCACGGCGGCGGAAAGCGAAGCGGCCGGCACGGAAGCGGCGGATGCGGCATCCGGAAGCGGCGAGGTTTACAATATCGGTATCTGCCAGCTCCTTCAGCACGACGCGCTGGATCAGGCGACCCAGGGCTTCAAGGATGCTATGGTGGAGCTTCTCGGGGAAGACAGAGTCGTATTTGACGAGCAGAACGCTTCCAACGACTCCGCGACCTGCGCAACCATCATCAATCAGTTCGTATCCGCAGACGTGGATCTGATCCTTGCCAACGCGACGGCAGCGCTGCAGGCGGCCGCGCAGGGCACTACGGAGATCCCGATCCTGGGCACCTCCATCACCGACTACGCTACGGCGCTCGGCATCACGGACTGGACGGGAACCACCGGAGCGAACATTTCCGGAACCTCTGATCTGGCTCCTCTGGAAGAGCAGGCGGCTATGCTGAACGAGCTTTTCCCGGACGCTGCGAATGTGGGACTGCTGTACTGTTCCGCTGAGCCCAACTCCATTTATCAGGCGGACACCATCCGCGGTTATCTGGAAGAGCTCGGATATACCTGTGAAGATTATACCTTTGCGGATTCCAACGATCTGGCATCCGTTGTGACCAACGCGGTTTCTTCCTGCGACGTGATCTATGTTCCCACGGACAACACGGCGGCGGCCAATACGGAGGTCATCAACAATGTATGCCTCCCTGCGGGAGTTCCGATCATTGCCGGCGAGCAGGGCATCTGCCAGGGCTGCGGCGTTGCGACTCTCTCCATCAGCTATTATGACATCGGCTACAAGGCCGGCGAAATGGCTGTGGACATTCTGGAAAACGGTGCGGATATTTCCACTATGGCGATCGAATCCGCTCCCAACGTGACGAAGATGTACAACGAAGCCATCTGCACGGAGCTGGGAATCACGATTCCCGAAGGCTATGAGGCGATCGCAGCCGAATAAGCGGCAGACTTTTGCGAAGGCTTCAGGAAACATTACGGCAAAACGAACGGCCGGAAACGGGCCGGATACAAAATGCGGGACAAGGGATGCCGACGGAGGCATCCCCTTCCTGCGATAAGCGGTCGAGAAGCGTCTGCTTCCCGCCGCTTTTTGTGCGATAAGCCCGGAGGGCGTCCGCACGGATGGGCAGGTTTGCCTGCATAGACGTGCGGACATCCGACGGGCAACGGCCAGCGAGCAGCGACGCTGCGAGCTGCCCGTTACAGCTTGCGGCGACGCCGTGAGCTGTGCGTATCGCGCGATCAGATTATATGAATTTATGCCGCCTGACGGCGGCGGCACACAGGAGGCCGGCACGAACGGCGTTCGTGCCAAAGAATGCCTCCGGCATTCTCTTATGAATTTATGCCGCCTGACGGCGGCACACAGGAGGAAACGACGTGAATATCATGGCACTTTTCAACGCGCTCCCAGGCGCGTGCGCACAGGGCCTGGTCTGGGGAATCATGGCGATCGGCGTCTACATAACCTATAAGATCCTGGACCTTGCGGATCTGTCCGTGGACGGATCTATGTGTACCGGCGGAGCGGTATGCGTGATGATGATGCTAAGCGGCCATTCCGTAGGGGTATCGCTGCTGGCGGCTTTTCTGGCAGGCATTCTTGCCGGACTGGCAACGGGAATTTTTCATACGGCGATGGGGATCCCGGCGATCCTTGCGGGAATCCTGACCCAGCTTGGACTGTATTCGATCAACCTGCGGATCATGGGAAACCGCGCCAATCAGGCGCTCAGCGCGACCCAGTACGATCTGCTCATTTCCCTGCGCAACGTAAAGGGCGTCCCTTTTTATGAAAATACACTGCTGATCTGTCTGATCCTGATCGTGCTGCTGATCGCCGTGCTTTACTGGTTTTTCGGTACGGCGCTCGGCTGTTCCATCCGCTCGACCGGCTCCAATCCAAACATGTCCCGTGCGCAGGGGATCAACACGGATTTCTGCAAGCTGCTGGGGCTGATGCTTTCCAACGGGATCGTCGCCTTTTCCGGCGGCCTGCTGGCCCAGTATCAGGGCTTTGCCGACGTGAACATGGGCCGCGGCGCTATCGTCATCGGACTGGCTGCGGTTATCATCGGAGAGGTGATCTTCCGCCGGGTGCGCGGCAATTTCGCTTTCACGCTGGCGACCGTCGCCTTTGGCGCCATCATCTATTATCTGGTTCTGCAGGTGGTGCTCTGGCTGGGCCTGAACGCCAACGATCTGAAGCTGCTTTCCGCGCTGGTGGTCGCCGTGTTCCTGGCGATCCCCCATGTCCGGGAAAAATATTTTGCAAAGCCTGTAAAACCGGTGAAAAAAGGAGGTGCTCCCCGTGCTTGAACTGAAAGGAATCCGCAAGACCTTTAACGCGGGCACCGTCAATGAAAAGACGGCTCTGGACGGCCTGAACCTGAAGCTGAAGGAAGGGGATTTTGTCACCGTCATCGGCGGAAACGGAGCGGGAAAATCCACCATGCTGAACGCAGTGGCGGGCGTGTTCCCCGTGGACGAGGGAACGATCACCATTGACGGCATCGACGTGACCAGGCTGCCGGAATATAAGCGCGCAAAATACCTGGGAAGAGTGTTCCAGGATCCCATGACCGGAACGGCGGCAAACATGCAGATCGAGGAAAATCTGGCCCTGGCTTCCCGCCGCGGGAGCAGAAGAGGGCTCGGCCCCGGCATTACCCATAAGGAACGTCAGATGTATCAGGAGAAGCTGAAGATCCTTGGCCTCGGCCTGGAATTCCGTATGACCAGCAAGGTCGGGCTTCTTTCCGGCGGCCAGCGCCAGGCCCTGACCCTTCTTATGGCCACCCTGAAAAAGCCCAGGCTCCTTCTTCTGGACGAGCACACCGCTGCGCTGGACCCCAAAACCGCCGCGAAGGTGCTTGAGGTGACGCAGCGCATTGTGGATGAGGAGCATCTGACCACTCTGATGATCACCCACAACATGAAGGACGCCATCGCTCACGGCAACCGCCTGATCATGATGCACGAGGGCCGGATCATCTACGACGTAGAGGGAGAGGAGAAAAAGAAGCTTCAGGTTTCCGATCTCCTTCAGAAATTTGAACAGGCCAGCGGCGGAGAATTTGCCAACGACCGGATGATGCTGACCTGATCGAAGAAACAGACTGGTCGTTGTACGACCGGATGATGCCGACCTGACAGGGATCCGCAGCCGTTACTGTTCAGCCTTCGGCAGAACAGTAACGGCATCCGGCCATTCCAATCGCTTCGCGATGGGCCGGATGCTTCCTTCCTGTACGTTTTCGTACGGTCTGCGCAGTAAATGCGCAGACCTGTCTGAACAGTAACCCGCAGACAGCCCTTTTGACAATATTTTTTCAAAAGGGCTGGATTTTTGCATGGAAATGTGAGAAAATAAAACGAACGATTGGGGACAGGCCCGTCTGCGGCCTCTCGGCGTCAGGCGGTCCCGTCGGCGGCGATATCCGGCAATATCCCCGCCTGCTGAATCAATCTACATATCGAAAGGAGTTTTCACATGATCTATTCAAAAGAAGTTGAAGAAATGTGTCCAGTGGCACAGGGCGTTGCTCATGGCTGTGCTCCGATCCCGGAAGAAGCAAAATGGGTTAAGGCCAAAGAGATCAAGGACATTTCCGGCCTGACTCACGGCGTAGGCTGGTGTGCTCCTCAGCAGGGCGCCTGCAAGCTGACCCTGAACGTAAAAGAAGGAATTATCCAGGAAGCGCTGGTTGAGACCTTGGGCTGCTCCGGCATGACCCACTCCGCAGCCATGGCAGCTGAGATCCTTCCGGGCAGAACCGTTCTGGAGGCTCTGAATACCGACCTTGTGTGCGACGCCATCAACACCGCCATGAGAGAGCTGTTCCTGCAGATCGCTTACGGAAGAACCCAGAGCGCGTTCTCCGAGGACGGACTTCCGATCGGCGCAGGCCTTGAGGACCTTGGAAAGGGATTAAGAAGCCAGGTCGGCACCATGTACGGCACGCTGAAGAAGGGACCCCGTTATCTTGAGATGGCGGAAGGCTATGTAACGGGAATCGCTCTGGACGAGAACAATGAGATTATCGGCTACCAGTATGTAAACTTTGGAAAGATGACCGACTTCATCAAGAAGGGCGACGATCCGAACACGGCATATGAGAAGGCGAAAGGTCAGTATGGCCGCGTGGACGACGCAGTGAAGATCATCGATCCCAGACAGGAATAAGAGGAGGTAGCGAAAATGGCTTTATTTGAATCCTATGAAAGACGTATTGATAAGATCAATGCCGTTCTGAACAGCTACGGCATTGCTTCTCTGGAGGAAGCGGAGAAGATCACGAAGGATGCCGGCCTTAACGTATATGATCAGGTGAAAAAGATTCAGCCCATCTGCTTTGAGAATGCTTGCTGGGCATATATCGTAGGCGCAGCGATCGCCATCAAGAAGAACTGCAGAAAGGCTTCCGAGGCGGCAGCTGCCATCGGCGAGGGCCTTCAGTCCTTCTGTATCCCCGGTTCCGTTGCCGATACCCGTAAGGTAGGCCTTGGACACGGAAATCTGGGCAAGATGCTTCTGGAAGAGGAGACCGAGTGCTTCTGCTTCCTGGCAGGTCATGAGTCCTTTGCGGCAGCGGAAGGCGCGATCGGTATCGCCGAGAAGGCCAACAAGGTTCGTCAGAAACCCCTGAGAGTTATCCTGAACGGCCTTGGAAAGGATGCCGCTCAGATCATCTCCAGAATCAACGGCTTTACCTATGTTGAGACTGAGTACGATCCTTATACCAACACGGTTAAGGAAGTGTTCCGCAAGTCCTATTCCGAGGGACTGCGCGCGAAGGTGAACTGCTACGGCGCAAACGATGTGTGCGAAGGCGTTGCCATCATGCACAAGGAGAACGTTGACGTTTCCATCACCGGAAACTCCACCAACCCGACCAGATTCCAGCATCCCGTTGCAGGTACTTACAAGAAGGAGCGTCTGGAGCAGGGCAAGAAGTACTTCTCCGTTGCATCCGGCGGCGGCACCGGCCGTACCCTTCATCCCGATAACATGGCTGCAGGTCCTGCTTCCTACGGCATGACCGATACCATGGGCCGTATGCATTCCGATGCGCAGTTCGCAGGTTC
>DXDD01000050.1 GCA_019115665.1 Candidatus Eisenbergiella pullistercoris
CAATTTTATCATGATATTCAATATAGCTACTCATAATGTGCACTCACCTCCGTAATCTCTACTATTTTGACAATTTCTGCAATCTGATCTATATAACAGGGGACAAATCTTTCCCCCGCCTCATCTAAAGGGCACAAAATAATTCTCCACTTATCCCGTCTCCCCTTTACATCTATCGCAAACAAGCCTTTCCTTTTCCCCTGCAGATTATGAAAATGAAATTGCGGCATGGCAATAATATCTTTTATCACTTCCGCCTGTTCAATGGCATTTATTCTTCCAAGCAAACTAACTGCCAGCTGTTTATCCCCACCAAATAATTTTACCGCTTCTTTTATATTAGTACACTGCTGTTTTATTTTTTTATTCGCATAAATAATTTCCAACTTCCCCTTCTATCCCTCCAATTATATTACCTATCAGGTAATTTTATTATAATTTCCTGCAAGTATTCTGTCAACATTTCCACTTGTAATTTCTTTGCTATATATGAGAAGCGCCCCACCCTCAGGCAGGACGCTTCTCTGTCTTTATTCTTCTGTCCTTTTATCTCTGTCCTTCCCCAGAAGTCCCCTTCACAGCTCCGTATACCTTTCCTTAATGCCCCCATCCAGATCCATGCCGCAGCTATCCGCCATCATAATGCCGGAGCGTTCAGCGCCTCATCAAACACCAGATAATTCCGCATATCATCCGGGCGGCAGTAAACCGCGAAATGCACCTTTTCAAACACGCCGGAAAATTCCGGCAGCACCTCCGCCCAGGCGTGGGCGGCCGTTTCCGGCGGATTGCGGAAAGCGCCGCAGCCAAACGCGCCCAGGATCAGGATGTCCTCCCGGTTTTCGGCGGCCACGGAAAGGATACGGCGGGCGCGCTGCTTCAGGAGGGATAAAAGCGCCTCCGGCGTTATCCGCGCCGGCCTGGAAGGGCCGGGATTCATGGCGTTGGAGGGGCGCTCCCGCAGGTTGGGCGCGGCGCAGCTGATCACATCCAGCCTGCACCAGTATTTTTCCTCCATGCGCTCCGGCGCGTCGTCGTCGGTTTTGATCACCAGGATGTCCGGCGTATAGATGCAGGCGTCGGTATAAAGGGCGTCATGGCGCTGCCTGTGAAAATCGTAATAGGCCTTTTTCAGCTCCGGCGTGTTCAGGCAGGGGTAGAGCGTGGACAGGCGGCAGAGGGATTCCTCCTGCGCGCTGCTTCCCTTCGTCACACCGCCGCCCGCAGCGTCCCGTTCTGCCTAAGCCAGGCCATGGTATCCTCGAATACCGCGATGTTCTGTTCCTTCCTGTTTATCCTCATATGCTGCACATCCTCCTCCGATAAGTGCAGGATTTTCCGCCAAAGGCGCTGCCTGTCTCTTTTCCGCCGGACCGTTCCTCATTCCTCCCAGTCGGGATATTGCTTCGGAGCCGCCTTTTCCGAGCGGATGATCTCCGGCTGCTCCACACGCTCCTCCAGAAGCTTTAATACCTTAATCTCAAACCACCAGGAATCGCCGAAGTCAAACAGATAGGAAAACTTCTGGCTTTTTTTCAGCTTCAGACTTCCCAGCCGGGTCTCCTCCGCCGACGGCCCGTCGTCCCAATCCTGTGCCCTTCCGGACATATAGGTCCTCCGCAGGCTGCCATGGCCCACATAAAAAGCATACAGATGATCGTCGTCAAACTGAAAGGCTTTCTGGATCATGGCATGCAGATCGCCCAGCGTGTCTGCCAGGCTCATGCGCACCGCCCGCATGCTGTCATGATATCGGGGCCGGATTTCCAGTTCGATCCCCTGGCCGCTGTAATCCGTTTCCTCCGGCTCACAGAAAAGCTTCCGGATCGCGCCCGTTTTCCAGTCCCCGTCCGTCTTTCTGACCGGCAGGCGTTCCTCCATAAACTGGCCGAAGCAGAAATCTGCCATTTCCTCTTCTGAAAAAAGTCCCTTTTCCCTGATGCTTCTGTGCAGGTCCCTTCCCAGACCGAAAAGAGGCCGGATCTCCACTCTCCAGGAAGCGGTTCCTCTTCTCTGATCCAGATCCGTTTCCGGGAGAACCCGAAGCATTCCCAGCTCTTCCATGATCATAAGGACCGCCGGGCGGTCGGTTTCTTTATATCCCCGCGCCGGCAGCGACAGGACATATTCCTTTCCTGGCGTCGGGCTGGCGGTTCTGAACCATTCTGCGAATGCCCCGTATTCCGATATGAAAGGATACCCGTCTTCTGAAAGATCATCGCTTTCCAGAAAAATAAGGGCGAACAGCAGGAAGCGCTCCACATCAGACGCCTGATGGAAAACCTCCCAGTTTTCTCCCTTCTGCACGCCGGTTCCCTTTTCGTCTATCTCCAGAATCTGAAAATTCATGGCAACGTAGTGCCAGAAATGGATGACCGGATAAAAGGTCTGAAAGCGGGTCGGCTTCTCATAATTCTCCTTTGCCCGCAGAAGGCCGTTCAGCGCAAAGCAGTCCTTTTTCCCGATATATCCCGTATTTTTTGAAAGCTTTATTTTCTCCTGCAGCAGAAAGCCGCAGAACCATTCAAATTCCCGGCTGACCTCGGCCGCTTCCGGCTCGATCCGCTCTCTGTCATCCTTTTCCTCTGAGAAAAGCTCCATTTGTCCTTTCATCCTTCTCTCCTTAACATTGTTTCAATCCCGCAGAAGCCATCGAAACGCTCTTTCCATCCGTCCCTCCGGGTCGGCAAAATGATTCCCCGGATTGGTTTCAAAGAAAACCCGCTCTTCTCCGGCCTGCTTTCTCCCAGCCTGCTTTCCTCCGGCCCGCTCTCCCCCGACATCACCGAGCGCCTCCCGCAGAAGCCTCACTGCCTCCAGCGTACCCTCCTCCACCCGGGCCATGCGGCGGTTTCCGGTTTTCTTTTCCCTGTCCCCCAGAGAAAAGTAAGCCCTTTCCAGCCGCGCGGACGGCTTATGTGCGCGCATAAAGGCAAGGAAATCATCGTACCAGAGGGAGCCGGAGATGCTTGCGATCCGGTCGAACAGGTCCGTCCGGTACGCCGCGTATACGGAAAAAAGCCCGGCAAGGGAAACGCCTGCCAGGGCCCGGAAGCGGGGTTTAACAGAAAGCGCCTCCTCCGTACGGGGAATGATCGTTTCCGCAAGAAGGGCCAGATAGGCGTCCGCCTTTCCGCCGAAATCCTCCCCGCTTTTAAAAATCCGCTCCGCAGGCCAGGGCGTCAGATCCCGGTTCCAGTCCTCGCCGGAAATGCAGACGCAGGCCGTGTTCGCAGCCTCCAGAAGCTCCTCCGGCAGGCACAGGCCGTCCTGCGCGCCGTGAAACCAGATCAGGCCGGGCCTGAAATCCGCTGCTCCGCTGTCCGTCCAGCCGTCCTGTATCCCGCGTTCTTCCGGAACGCATTTCTCATTCCCGCTCTCCGGAAGCAGACAGGTCAGCGTCAGCCCCTCTTCCCTTAGAACGATCCGTTTCATCCGGCTTCTCCTTCCGTTCCTTTCCCCGACTTCTCTTTGTCGTCCGCGCCGCTGTTTCCGGAAGGCCTTTGTCCGCCCTGCGCGGACCTTTCGGTCTTCTCCCCGTGATCCGCATCGCAGAGGAACACCGCCGCGTCCGCTTCATAGCGTTTCAGCGGGATCCCCATGAAGGCCGCTTCCGAGGCCGCAAGCTCTCCGCGCTCCAGCTTCGCCGTCTGGGAGATCAGACGGGAGATCAGCTCCTTTTTCACCGGAAAACTGCCGTGGGAGGGGTAGATCAGGTCGAACCGGCCCGTCATGCCCTCCAGCCGCTTCAGGCTGTGATAGAAAGCGGGGATATTGCGCATGGGTCCGAACAGAAAAATACTGCCGTCCTGAACCGTATCGCCGGAAAAGAGCACGCGCCGCTCCACATCCAGCACCGCGATGCTTCCTGGAGTATGCCCGGGGATCTCAATGATCTCCAGGCGGCGTCCTCCCAGGTCGATGCTGCTGCCGTCCCGGATGGGGATGATATCAGAGGCCTTTTTCGCGAGAGGATAATTGACCAGCTCCGCCGGGCTCATGTAGACCGCGTCGAACTCCGCGTTGCTTCCGATATGATCCCTGTCCGCATGCGTGTTGAGAAGGGACAGGGGAAGCGCGGTCAGTCCTTCCGCCAGCTTCTTCGCGTTATGCACCTGCATGCCGCTGTCGATGAGCAGGGCGCTCCGGCTTCCCGTAAGAAGGAAAAACCGGACGCCCTCTTCCTCCAGTCTCCAGGTCTGATCGTCGATCCGTATGATCCTGCACTCCATATCTACCCCTCCATTTCGCTGCCGTAAGGCAGCATCTCATTCAGGAAAGAACGGCGGCAGCCGTTCTTTGGCACGAACCCTGTTCGTGCCGCCCTCCATTCCGCCGCCGCAAGGCGGCATTTCATCTCAGAAAAGAACGGCGGCAGCCGTTCTTTGGCACGAACCTTGTTCGTGCCGCTCTCTATTCCGCCGCGCTGTTCCCGGAAGGGCTCTCCGGGAAAGCCCCGCTCTCCTGCACAGCCTGTACGGGATTTCCCCCGGTCTTTTTCGGCCTTCTGCGTCTGTGCCTGCGCTTCTTCTTCGTTTCCGCGGCTTCCCCGCCGGAGAAGCCCGCTTCGGTATCAGCCATCTTCCTGCCTTCCGCTTCCCTTTCAGCCGCCTTCAGGCCTTCCGCTTCCGCTCTGCCTTTTCTTCTGCCGCCCCTTTCCGGCCGCTTCTTTCCTTTTCCGCGTTTTCCCGCTTCGTCCGCGCCTCCGTCAGCTCCAGCCGCCGCTCTGCGGCGGGCAAACAGGCCCCTGCTCCCCTTCATCTGCGCATAGCAGGCGTCGCAGATACGGCCCTGCGCGCCCAGGGGAAGGAGCGCGCCGCAGTACTGGCATTTGCGGATGTAGTCCTTCTTGTCGCGGGTCAGGTAGCGCATGATGGTCTCTTCCGTTTTTTCCCGCTCCGCGTCCAGGCGCTCCGTGTCGATCTCCTTTCCCAGACGGACAGAAAACTGGTAATAGAGATCCAGCATTTTATAAAAGGTCTCGTATTTCATCAGCCCCTTGTCGCTGCACATCATCAGGGACGGAAAATGCAGGGAAACATCCGCCGTATAGGTCTTGCAGTAATAGAGCCACAGATCCACGATATCCCGGTTCTTGATATCCAGAGAGCAGGTGAGCATCCGGTAGAGCATGTGCTTGTCCTCAAAGCCGTCGATCTCCTTCCGGTCGCGGAAGGCTTTTTCATAGAGGAAAAGCACCTCCTCAATGCTGATCTTCTCAAAGGGAGCCGGGGTTTCCACGCTCTTCCAGATCTTCAGGACCGCATCCAGAGGCTCGTCCATGTCCAGGAGCACCTGAGGGAAGCCCAGGCTCACGTGGGTGATCTCCGGCTCCGGCTCGTCAAAATGGGCGCGGATGAATTCCAGTCCCTCCTCTCCCACGGCGCTCACATAGCCGGTATCGTAGATGCCGAAGCGCCCGGCCCGGCCCGCGATCTGGCGGATCTCCGAGGTTTTTAAGGGGCGGGTCTTTCTGCCGTCAAATTTGTCCGTCTGGATGAAAACGATCCTTTTTACCGGAAGGTTCAGTCCCATGCCGATGGCGTCCGTGGAGACCACCACCTTCGTCTGATGGCCGGAAAAAAGGCGGATCTGCCGGCGGCGGATCTCCGGCGGCAGGCTTCCGTAGATCACGCTGGCGCGCATGCCTCCCCGCTCCAGCCGTCCCGCGATATCCAGAACGGCCCGCTTGGTGAACACGATCAGCGCGTCCCCTTCCTGCACGTCCTCCGGAAAACGGACGGGAACGTCCTCGCAGACCAGGGCGGTCTTGCGCTCATAACGGTGGATCTCATAAGTATCTTCGCACAGGTCGATCAGGTGCGTGACCACCCGCTCGGCGGCGGGGCTCATGCACACATGGACCTCCGGCGCGCGGACGCCGAGAATGGCCCTGGTCCAGGAATGTCCCCGGTCCGGGTCGGCGATCATCTGCGCCTCATCGATCACGGCCACCTCATAGCTCTGGTCGATGTCCAGCATCTCCACGGTGGAGGAGGTGATGCGGCTGTTGTCCTCGTAGATCCGTTCCTCTCCCGTGAGCATGGTACAGGGGATGCCGGCGTCCTTGATCTTTTCATAGACCTCCAGCGCCAGCAGTCTGAGCGGCCCCAGATATACGCCGCTTTCCGCCTGGCGCAGACGTTCCAGCGCCTGATAGGTCTTTCCGCAGTTGGTCGGCCCCACATGCAGCACAAAGTGCCGCTTCATCTGGCGGGTTTCCTGAAACTCCGTCTCCGGCCGGGCGGGGACCATGTCGATGATCTGTCCCCGGATCCCCGCGCCCGCAAAGCTCGCCGCCAGCCTCCCCATGGTGCGCTGGCAGATCTCATAGGGCTTTTCCTCCCGGAGATATTCCAGGAAGCGGGCGGTGATCAGCTCCCGGTCCTCCGGCCGCATGGTTTCCAGATCCAGGCGCACCAGCTCCTCCAGCAGCAGATCCCGGATCTTCATGATAGCGAAGCGGTTCTCCTCCCGGAAGGAAAAATAAGCCAGGTTTCTCAGCTGCCGGTGAAATTCCTCCAGATGCGCCTGGGAAAGGCGTCCCCTGGGAGCCTGCATATCCTCAAGCAGCCGGTCGATCCGCTGCTCATAGGTTTTCTTTCCTTCGTTGTTCTTCTTTTTATATGCCCGGGACCAGTCTCTGTACTGATTGAAATAAAACTGGACCAGCTTTTCCTTCTGTACCATAAACGTTCCTGCCGGGCCGCTCCGCGGCCCTCTTTCTTTCTTTTTCTCAATGCCTTCCGGCGGGTTCCATCCTTTTTACGCGCCGCATCCTCACGCTCCGGCGGGTTCCATCCTTTTTATGCGCCGCGTCCCCACGCTCCGACGGGCTTCTTCCTTTTCACGGGCCCTGTACGAACCTCTTTTTCCAGGCGCCGTCCCGGCTCTTTGCTCCCTTCAGGAACCGGAGCCCCAGCAGCAGACAGCGGGTCACATTGTCTCCCACCATGCACACCCACACCAGCTCCAGACCGGCGTGGAGAAAAATCACACAGAGACAGGTTCCCGCGATCCGCACGCCCCACATGGAAATGATGGAGAACACGAAAGGCGCTCTGGTATCCCCGATTCCGTTAAAGACGCCCTCAAAAATAATCAGAGCGGCGAACATGGGCTCGGAAACCGCCACGATCCGCAGCACCGTGATCCCTCCGGCGATGACCTGCGCATCCTCCGTAAACAGAGACATCATCTGTCCCGGAAAAACGAACAGCAGCGCGCCCGTGAAGGTCATCAGAAGAACCGCGATGGCCGCGATGGTTTTCGTCACCTGCCGAAATTCCCTTTCGTCCCGCTTTCCCAGAGCGTTGCCCGCCATGGTGGAGGCGGCCGCCTGCATGCCGTAGCCGGGAATGTAAAAGGCCTGTTCCGCGGTAATGGCGATGGAATGGGTGGCGAGGGCCAGCGTGCCAAGCCGCGTCACCAGAGAGGTGAACACCACCTGCCCCAGACAGGCACTGATCCGCTCCATGGCCACGGGCGTGCCGATCCGCAGGCATTTGGCCGCAAGTGTCCGGTCAAACCGCAGCGGATGTCCCTTCGGGGAAAGGATCGGATTTTTCCAGTATACCACGATCATGAAAACGCCGCCCACACAGTAGGCCACGGCCGTTCCGATGGCCGCTCCCGCCACGCCCAGCCCCGCGCCGGGGATCGTCACCGTCAGCCCGCCAAGCCGCACAGGCCGGGTGGCATAGATCAGGAAAAAATTGAACACAATATTGGTCAGGTTCATAAGGATGTTGGCCGTCATGGGGCTTCTGGTATCGCCCGCCCCGCGCATGACGCTTCCCAGAATGACGGAGAAGGCGCGGAAGATCATGGGCGAGCAGCAGATGGCAAAATACAGGGACGCGTCCCGGTACAGCTCCGGCTCCGCCCCAAGCCATCTGGGCAGAAAAGGGCTGATCCCCACCATGAGAAGGCCAAGGACGAGTCCCAGAACCACGGCGAAATACAGCGACTGAACGCCGTACCGCCTGGCCTTTTCCTTCTCTCCCGCTCCGATGGATTCCGCGATGCTGGAAAGCACGCCGATCCCCATGGCAAAAAGAGGGGCGTTCACCAGCCAGGTCATGGTGCTGGTCAGCCCCACCGAAGCGGAGGCCTGCGCGCCCAGCCTGCCTACCATGGCCGTATCGATGTACTGCACCAGCGTCTGCAGAGCCTGCTCCACCACCGCGGGCCAGGACAGGTAAAAAATGGTTCGAAAAATGCTTCTGTTTTCCCGGTAATAGCTCCTGATTCTGTTCACTGTGTTTCGACTTCCTTTGTAAAATGCTCTGAAAAATATTCTAACCGTTCTCCCTCATCCAGTCAACTTTTTACTGGCCTGCGCCCAGGGTTGTTGGTTTTTTCAAAGTCGGATACAATAATTGCGCGGGGATTATATCGGCGATCCACGGCTTGTGAAGAAAATGCCGCCTGCGGCGTCGCTTTCTTCCCTGCGCGCGTGGTATAATAAAGACAGGCATCAGAAAACAGGCCGGGAAACGGCGTTCTCATTTTCCCGGCGGCAGAAAAAAGGCCGGTCAGAAAACCGGCGGGAGGTTTTTATGTGTACAAGCATCGCGCTGCTTCAGGGCGGCGGCTATTTCGGCCGCAATCTGGACCTGGAATATTCCTTTGGAGAGCAGGTGGTCATCATGCCGCGCCTGTTCCCCCTGCATTTTCACAGGCTGCCGTCTCCGGACAGCCATTTTTCCATGATCGGCATGGCGAACGTGGCGGAAGGGTATCCCCTTTATGCCGAAGCGGTCAATGAAAAGGGACTCTATATGGCCGGACTGAATTTTCCCGGAAACGCCCACTATGAAGCCGACGTTCCGGAGGGCTTTGACGCCGCTGCGCCCTATGAGCTGATCCCCTGGATTCTGGGAACCTGCGAAACGCTTTCGCAGGCCAGAGAAAAGCTCGCCCGGTTCCGGCCGCTTGCGGTTCCCTTCTCCATTTCCCATCCCGCGCCCGCCACCCTGCCCCTCGCTCCCCTGCACTGGCATCTGGCGGACCGGACGGGCGCTCTGGTGCTGGAGGCCACGAAGGACGGCGTTTTCCTCTACGACGATCCGGTGGGCGTTTTGACCAACAATCCGCCCTTTCCCTTTCATCAGATGAACCTGAACCGGTATCAGGGGCTTTCCCCTCTGCCTGCCCAAAACCGTTTCTGTTCCACCGCCCCGTTTCAGGTATTCGGCCAGGGAATGGGCGCCATCGGCCTGCCGGGAGACGCTTCCCCCACCTCCCGTTATGTGAAGGCGGCCTTTCATAAGCTGAATTCACCGGAAGGGACAACTGAGGAGGAACAGGTTTCCCAGTTTTTCCATCTTCTGGATTCCGTTTCCATGGTTCGGGGCAGCGTGGTCACACCGGAAGGACGCTGCGACATCACCACCTACTCCTGCTGCGTCAGCGCCGGGGAGGGAATCTATTATTACAAAACCTATGAAAACAGCAGGATCAGCGCGGTACGGCTGTTCGGAGAAGAGCTGGATACCCGGGAGCTGAAAATCTTCCCTCTGCGGGAAAAAACGGACATCCGGTTTGAAAACTGAGCGCCCGGAGGGAAATCCACGGCCGCGGAGGGCACGGCCTCCGGGCAGAAATCCATGGCCGCAAATAGCACGGCTTTCGGGCGGAAATCCACGGCCGCGGAGGGCACGGGCAGGGGCGTTCTTCCGGATGCATCTTTCTGTCCCTTCCTATAAAAACAGCCGTTCCATCCAGGCCATAACCTCCCTCACCCGCTCCCGGTTCAGGCTGTAGTAGGAGCGCTTCCCCTGCTGGCGCACCTCGATCAGCCCCTCGTTAAGAAGCTCCTGGGTATGATAGGAAATGGTGGCCGTGGTCAGCCCGAAGTGTTCCGCCAGCTCTCTGCCGAAATGAGGCGTCTGGCTGACGTAAAGAAGAATATCCATTTTCACCGGGTCGGCCATCAGCTCCATAGCCCGGTGCTCGTCCCCCTTTTTAAAGGAACGGATGGCCTTCTCGTTCATCAGGATTCCCATGCCGATTTCCAGACAGCCGCCTTCCTGCCCGTCTTCCATGTCAATGCTCAGAAAGGCGCCTCCTACCGCGTTCCAGCGGATCAGCACCCGATCGTAACCGTCTTGCTCCGGATAAGCCCCTACCAGAGCCAGAAACTCCTGCAGGGTATGGGAGACAAAATAATCCCGCCAGTATCGCTCCCCCTTCTCCTCTTCCGCCTCTATCCTGCCACGGAAGGGCTCCAGCAGTTTTGCCGCCTGTTCCAGAAGCCCTCCCAGCTCCTCCAGGCTTTCTTCCGGGTCCTGAAAGGCGAAAATCAGGCGCGCCTTGAACCGCTCCTCCAGGTCCAGCTTCTTCACGCTGGCAAGAAAGCTCACCGGCTCTCCGTCCAGCGGCAGCCTCGTATCCGAAGGCAGGTAGGAAGAAAAATCCGGGAAGGCGTCAAAGGAATATGCCGAAAGGCCGCACAGCGCCTTTTCCTTCATCTTTCGCGCATCGTCCGTCTCCTCCGCGTCGAAGGTGCAGAGCAGGTTCCGGGCGAGAGAGCCGAGGCCTTTTTCCTGATAGCGTTCAAAATAGCGCCGCATCGGCTCCGTGACCGGAATCCGCCCGGCCAGCTCCAGAAGCTCCTCCTGCAGAAGGATTCCCGGTTCCATTTCCTGCCCGAACCGCCCCATGGTGGACAGATATCTTCGCCGTTCTGTCTCATCCACATTCACAGCGAGCTCCAGAAGAGACATTGCCTCCTTCATCATGCTGCATCTTTTTCCAAACTCAATCCGCATCTTCCGCTCTCCCCTTCCTGTTTTCCCATCCGTTTCCGTTATCCGTATCCCGAAGCCCGTCCCCTTATTCCTGTCCAAAATCATTCAGCCTTTTCAGCGTCCCTTTTAACATCAGAACGATGGTCACGACGAACACCGGCACCGCGGTTCCCGCCAGCACGCGGACCACGGACGCTCTGACACAGATGCCGGACACCAGAAACGAGGTAAGAGGCATCGCCGCGGTGCATCCGGCATTCATGACGGCGGAAGCCCTTGCCATAAAGGATGTGGGAACCACCCGCAGAAGCAGCACGGAAACCGCCGTATTCGCAAGCCCCACCGACGCGCCGAAAAGCAGGCTCGCGGTGAAAAGAACCGGGAAAAAAACGGCGTCCGCGGGATGCCCCAGTCCCAGCCCGGCAAGCACCAGATAATAACTCCCCATCAGTATACCACAGCCCAAAAGAATCCTGTCAATGGATACTTTCCCTTTCTTCGATTCCTCCCGTCCGCCCGCCGCGGCGGAGTACAGGCCGGCTCCGAGAAGCATCCCCAACGTGGTACAGACCCCCATTGCGGAAAGGGCGCCGCTTCCCTTCCGATACACGTCCTGAAACAGCGCCGCCTGCAGAGCGTTGCAGGGGGTGAGCGCCGCATTCAGGAAGGCGGCGGCCGAAACGACAAGAAGAAGGGATCTGGAAGCTTTCATAAACCGAAAGCCCTCCCGCAGAGAATACAGCCAGGCGGATACGCCGTCCGGTTCCGCGGCGCAGTCTTCCGTGTTTCCGCTCTCCCCCCTTCTGTTTCCCGCACACGCGGCCGCCTCCGGCACCCGGCTCATCAGCAGGCTGGCGGCGGCAAAGCAGAACAGATCCACCGCCAGCGTGCCTGCGCTTCCCGCTGTGGAAATCAGAAGCCCGGCAGCTCCTGTTCCCGCAAGCTCCATCACCCTGCTGCCCGCCTGATACAGAGAGACACCGGAATCATACTCCTCCGCCTTCAGCAGACCGGACAGGGCGGCGTTGGATGAAGGAGCACAAAAGGCTTCCAGCGTGGAGATGAGAAAGGTCCCGGCGATCAGCACCGCAGCGCTCAGATTTCCCGTCAGATACAGCCCGAGAAAAGCGGCCACCAGCAGTGCCCTTCCCGCATCCGTCAGCGCAATGACCCGTCGTTTGGGAATCCGCTCCACAAACGCCCCCGCAAGGGGCTGGAGCAGAATGGTGGGCAGATAGTTCAGCCCCACCGCCAGAGCCGACAGAGAGGCCGAGCCGCTCAGACCGTAAACCAGCCAGCTCAGCAGAAATACATCGATGGAATCCCCGAATCGGTTCAGCATCCGGGAAATCAGATAGCGCAGATAAGGTCGATTTTTCCTGATTCCTGTGTTCATAGCAATCTCCTTTGTATGAATTTTATCAAATATATAATTTATATTTTTCTAATATATTCTTAAATATATTCTATTATTATAAATTTGTCAAGTTTTATATTTTAATTTTATCTAATATAAAAAAAGAACACAGGCTGCTTTTCATGGGGTGGGAAAATACCGCGGTTGATTCCTTTTCCCACATCGGCCCCCTGCCCGGCACCCGGCAGGATGCTCCGACACGGTTTCAATCGCGCAAAAAATGAGGAGACCCTGCTCACTCAGACAGGATCTCCCGTTTAGAAACTCACTTTTTTATTATCATTTCTTTTCTCATGGTCCCTTTCAGGACCACCCATTCCCGGACGCCATTTCAGACCGGTCAGGCGGGAACCAGCATCAATAACGCTCCCAGAAGGCAGATGCCCGCCCCGATGGGGCCGAGAATCAGGACCACCAGACGCATGCTCCGCAGCGCCCCGCAGTATGCCTTCCGCGGCTTTCCGGGTACGTATCGGACCTCCATGGCACTTCCCACGGGAAACCAGTCCCTGACAGGATCCACATGGTTCCTGCAGCGGGAGGTCACATAGCAGTGCAGGCCGTATTTTTCATCGATTTCCCAGTCATACTCCGCCCGCTTCACACTG
Organism: Candidatus Eisenbergiella pullistercoris; assembly: GCA_019115665.1. Lineage (GTDB taxonomy): Bacteria > Bacillota > Clostridia > Lachnospirales > Lachnospiraceae > Eisenbergiella > Eisenbergiella pullistercoris. Next base: position 12,780 of record DXDD01000050.1, read on the forward strand.
TTATAATAGATCATGGAATATCTCTGGATACACTGATATTTCCGGCCGTCCGCCTCGTATTCCACAACCGCGCAGGGATAGGAAATCGAACCGTGTCCGGTATCTGTATGGCAGCGCTTATGGGATATTACCGTCCCCATGACGCTTTCCTTGTATTTATATTTTCTCCGCTTATCCCAGATCAGGATCACGATGGCAGACAGGCAGAGCAAAAGCCCTATTGCCAGGATCCAGAAACCTGCTTCCTGATTCGTCATATCTCCCTCATGCCTTTCTCACCCTCTTTTACCGAATTTTCTCATCAGCTCCAGCTCTTCCTCATCATACGGAGTATAAAAAGTATCGAACAGATCATGCTGCCAGCGGTTCAGCGGCAGCTCCCTGTTGTTCCACAGCTGATCCCAGGGCAGGAAATGCTGGCATTTCCCTGCTACCAGCCCCCAGCTGTAGCTTCCGATCCTCTCCTCATGGTAAAGCGGCAGATTGTCCTGAATGAAGTTGTCCTGCACCCGGTTCAGCCATTCCGTATTCATCATCGGACGGCCTTCCTTTTTCAGCCGGGCCACCGTCCGTTTCACCCGTTCAAAATCCTCATACTGATGGAAAGTCACGATATCCGATTCGTCCAGGGCCAGGCGCTGGATGGGCTCCACGTCCGCTTCTCCGTTCACCCCGTAATCCTCCGGATAGCTCCACACCCCGGCAGTCAGAGGCTGCACCGGATCCATGCTTCTTGCCAGCTCAAAGACCCTCTTCAGGTACGGGATGCTCATGTCGTGGCGGTTGCTGTTGCCGGGCTCATTCCACAGATCCCATGCGTAGATCCGTTCATCCTTTCCAAATCTTTCCAGAAACGCGGTCAGATATTCTTCCTGTACGCCTCTCCATTCCGGCTCGTCCCAGAGGCACCAGCCTACCTTCCGCTGCTCTCCGGTAAACGGATTATCCTTATGCCCTCCGTGATGGCCGATATCATATTTCTGCCATCCGTGACTTTTCTGCGGCGTAATGTCCGCGGGCCTTCCGAAGTCCACACAGTCGTTGAAAATGACCGGCATCATCGTAATTCCCCTTGCCGCCAGCTCCTCCAGAAAGCCGTCCACTCTGTCCAGAAATTTTTCTCTGTCATAGTACCAGACCGAAAACGGCAGGAACATGCGCACCCCGTTCAGTCCGATGTCCTCCATCAGCTCAAATTCCCGGCGCACGCTCGGAATCACCTCCGGATAAGTATCCTCCTGCCAGAGCTCGATCCCGTGCAGCGTAATGGAAGGAACGTAGTTGATCCCCATCACCCACGGCCTTTTCTGATACCACTCCCATGCCTGTTCAGCTGTCCAACGTTCTCTCATGTCCTTTTCCGGCGCAGCTCCTTATTCTGCGCCGCCCTCCTTTTTTGATTTTTATTGCCGCCGGCAGTCTGCCGGATAACAACCATTTTTATTTCCGTTCCCGGTTCTCCAGTTCTTCCCACAGACGCTTCCATTCCTCCAGGTATTCCAGAAACTCCCGGTTCTCCGGCTCCATCTGCAGCACGTAACCGATTCGTCCCCGCAGCGACTGCAGGAAGGCGTACTCTTCTGCGGCTGTCTCCGCTTCTCTTTCCGCTTCCGTTTCCATCCCGTCCGGCTTTCCCGCAACCTTCAGATGCTCCCGCACGCCAAATTTTGTGCAGTAATACATTTCCTGCCGGATCCTTCTGCGATACGCGGCGTCCGTCCGGACACGGTCGTTTACCACGAGTCCCGTAACGCTCTGCCGCATCCCCTGTCTGGCAACGACCGTCTTTTTCCGGTTCAGTTCAAAGCCCATGGCCTCCAGCATGCCCCGCACCTTTCGGTAAACCTCGCCCACATCAAACACGCCGGAAAAAGCCAGATCATCACAATACCGGGTGTAGGAGATCTGACGCGCTTCGCACCATTTTCCAATATACTCGTCAAAGGGCTTCATCACCAGGTTGGAAATGGCCGGCGACGTGGGCGCTCCCTGAGGAAGCCGGTCGTAACAGCAGCACAGATGAGTCAGAAGCCCCGCGGCCGCCGGCGGAAACAGGCTCTCCGGAAACGCCGCCCCATACACCCTCGGAAAAAGGATGCTGTCAAAAAAGTCCCGGATGTCCAGCTTCAGAAGGATTTTGTCCTTTTCCCCGCCCGCATGAGGCGCGGCATTGTCGATGGGCGAGAGCCCCCGCCGGTAGGCGCAGGTGTGGGCGGATACGCTGCGTCCGTCCAGACAGTGACGCAGGATATTCCTCTGCACGCTCTTCAGCAGCCCGTCCGGCACCAGAAGTCTGCGGCTTCCGCCGCTTTTCTTTGGGATCCTCGCCCTCCGGTAATGACGTTCCGTGTGGTTGCTCAGGGCATACAGCAGGGAAAGCTGCGCCTCCCCGCTCATGCGCTCCCGCATGCCGGCGGGAAGCAGGTTCAGGGACAGGATAAATTCCTTTTCCTGTTGCGTGCCGCAGTATTTCCAGAGCTGACTGCTCATACCTGCCTCCCTTTTCTGTCAGATGAAAAAGCGGCGGCCCTCAATGCCTTCTCCACCTCGGGCAGCTCCAGCGCCGCGAGTTCCCGGAGCGAATATTTTTCCGCCAGTGACCGGATCAGTTCTCCGCCCAGATAATAGCCGGTATCCGATTTTCCATGGAGACTGCTCCAGTCTCCAAAGAAGGGCTGCAGGCTTTCTCCTCTCTCCAGCCGCGTCAGATACTCCCGATAAAGCTCTTCCCTGTGATCCGCACACCATTCCAGCCATCCGTTTTTATCCTGATGGTAAAAATGTTTCTCCCCGCAGAGAAGCTGTTCGATATACATCGCCATGCCTTCCGAATAAAGCTGCCACAGTCCTTTATCCACAGCCGCTTCCGAAACGTTCCTTCCGCCTCTTACCTGAAAATGCCAGATATGCCCAATTTCATGATACAGAAGCGCCTTCATGCTCATCCTGCCGCTCCAGGACAGCTCCACTATTTTTTCCAGCCCCAGCAGGACGGCCGGACATCCTTCCAGCTCCGTCGCCCATCCTGCGCCGCTGCAAAGCCCCAGATAGAAAACGATCTTCATATCCGGCAGAATTCCCAGCTTCTGCTCCAGCTTTTCATTTAATCCCCCGACCGCTTCCAGAAAAGATTCGTGCGCCTCCGATGCCCGTTCCCTGTTTCCGTTCAGATTCTGAAGGACCGGAAGGATATCCCTCCGGAAATCATAATCCGCCGTATCCTCCAAAACCTTTTCTTTCAGTCCGGGCATGGCGGCATCCGCATAGCCTTCCCATCTTTTCAGAGAAAACCGCCCATCCTGAAAGCATGTAAAAACAGTATCCCACGTATCCAGAATTTCCAGCATCGTTCCGCCTCTTTTCCCAGAAAAAAATCCCCTTCCGGCACAATACGCTGATTCCGCAGAATGCGCAGGGGTACAGCCGAAAGCGGCGACACAATCCGCGAAGCGGAATTGTGCGTTGTACCCTGGAGCAGGCTGCGGTGCAGGCCATCCTGCCTTCTCCCGATCCTGTCTCCCGGCGGCGACTCGCCGCCGGTCCGAAGCTGTGCGCAGCCCTGACGGCTGCCTCCGGTTTCCCTGCCGGCAGGGGATTTCTTTTTTCAACATATCACAAAACCGGCCATATGAAAAGCCCCCTCTGTCCCGTTCACTACGGGGAGAAAGGGGGGAAATATTGAGGTAAGAATAGGATTGAATTCATATGCCGAAGGATCCGGGTATGATATCTCTGCATGATATTTCTATATGATATCTCTGCATGCTAACCTGACAGGGCGCCCCGGCAGGCTGGACGGTTAAAATTGGGAAATTCCTGTCCTGTAACCGTACCAAAAACGCCCTGCGACGGTTAAGATCCGCCTTTCAGGGGCCTGGAACCGTACATTTTGGGGTTCTTGGAAAACCGGTACGGTTAGGATCTGACTTTCGGGGGCCTGGAACCGTACATTTTGAGGCTCTTGGAAGACCGGTACGGTTAGGATCCGCCTTTCAGGGGCCTGGAACCGTACATTTTGGAGCCCTGTACGGTTCCAAGCTGATTTTCGGGGACCTGGAACCGTACATTTTTGAATCTTGTACGGTTAGGATCTCCTTTTCAGGGTTTGGGAACCGTACATTTCAGATTTGGGTACGGTTAGATTCCATTTTTTTGAAAATGGAACCGTATCATGGCCTGATTTGGCATCATATCAAAATGTACGGTTCTGAATGCGTTTCCATGTACGATTCCGAATGCCTTTCCATGTACGATTCCGAATGCCTTTCCATGTACGATTCCGAATGCCTTTCCATGTACGGTTCCGAATGCCTTTCCGCGTTTCCCAACCGTATATGAGTGAAAATTTCCAGGAACGATTACAGCATCGTCCTGCGCAGGGTCTCGCCGTCCATGGCGCTCAGGTAAGCGGGCGCGATATCGAACACGGTCTTGCAGCCGCACTGTCCTTCCTTTGCCAGGCGGTATGCGGCGCGGGCGAACGCAACGAGCACGGAAGAGGTGAAGGCCGGGTTGGAATCCAGCTTCAGGCTGTATTCGATCACATCGCCGTACTCCTCATTCCAGCCGGTCTTTCCGGTGCGGATCACGAAGCCGCCGTGCGGGATGCCGCTGTGGTCACGCTTCATTTCCTCGGCGCTGATGAAATGCACCGTGGTATCATATTCGTCAAAATAGTTGGGCATGGTCTTGATCTCTTCCTCGATCCGGGCAAGATCCGCGCCCTCCTCGGCTACCACAAAACACTCTCTGGTGTGCTTTTCTCTGGTGGTCAGCTCCGGGTTCTCTCCCGCGCGCACCCGCTCCAGCGCTTCCTCCACGGGAATGGTGTATTGTCTGGCGTCCGCAACGCCTTCAATCCTGCGGACCGCATCGGAATGGCCCTGGCTGACGCCCTTGCCCCAGAAGGTATAATCCTTGCCGCAGGGAAGGATCGCGTTGGCATACAGGCGGTTCAGGGAAAACATGCCGGGATCCCAGCCGCAGGAAATGATGCCGACCTTACCGCTCTTTTTTGCAGCCTCATCCACCGCCGCGAAATGCTCCGGAATCTTCGCATGGGTGTCAAAGCTGTCGATCACGTTGAAATACTGAACATATTCCGGGGTCTGCACCGGAAGATCCGTAGCGCTTCCGCCGCAGAGGATCATCACGTCGATCTCGTCCTTCATCGCCGCCGCTTCTTCCACACGGCAGACCTTCACGCCCTCCGTCAAAATGGAAACTGTCGCGGGGTCTCGTCTGGTGAACACCGCCGCAAGCTTCATATCCGGGTTCTGTTTAATGGCGCATTCCACGCCCTTTCCCAGGTTTCCGTAACCCAGGATACCGATTCTGATCTGTTCGCTCATTCTGAATTTCCTCCTGTTCTGCCGCCGCAGGCAGCAATCAAATAAAAGAACGGCATCAGCCGCTCTTTCATACGAACCTCCGGTTCGCGTCGGCCTGCTTATATGAAACTGCCCTCTTTTGGCGTCGTTTTCAGCAGCTTCATGCGGTTCCATTTTCGTGTTCCAGTATATAACAAAACCGGCCGGAAGCCAATCCTTATTTCCTGCCGGTATCGTTTCATCAGAAAACTTTTTTTTCTTATATGTTTCTTTCTTCGGATGATTCACGTTATATACTGGAAAAAGCCGGAATTTTATGTCACAATAATCAGCAGGATGGGGGATTTTCAGCCCGTTCGGATTGCAAAATTTGTAAAAGTATATTCTGAGGAAGGAACATTCACAGTTATGGAAATCAGAGAATATAAAATATACAGAGAAGCGGACATTCTGAACCTTTACGCAAGCGTCGGGTGGACATCCTATACCGGATCTCCCGAAATATTGCGCAAAGGATTTGAAAATTCGCTGCTGACGCTGGCTGCGTATGAAGGAGAACGACTGATCGGTATCGTTCGAGCTGTGGGAGATGGCCACACCATTATTTTCATACAGGATATTCTGGTTCTTCCGGAGTATCAACGAAAAGGAATCGGTTCCGCACTTCTTCAGGAAATCCTGTCGAGATACAGCATGGTACGCCAGATTGAACTTGTAACAGATAACGATCCGAAAACCATTTCCTTTTACCGTTCCATGGGATTCCGGGAAATGTCGGAATCCGGATGTATCGGTTTTATAAAAACCTGATAAGCCTGATCGGACAGAGGAATTTCCTTCTTCTGTCCGATTAGGCAATGCGCAATCCCAAACTGACCAATTTTCTTTCTCAGTTAAAATACATCCCCAGATACTTCCTCGTATTCTCCGCCATCTCGTCAAACAGCCGTCTGGCGTCGGGCATGGAGAGGTTCATGTTGGGATCCATCTGGAAAGCGCGGAAGGCTTTTTCCAGATCCCGGTCCAGGGCGGCCTGCACGATCAGCTCCTGTATGCCGCTGACGCGGGAAACGAGCGGATAGATGGATTCCGGAAGCGGGCCGGCAAATACGGGGCGGACGCTGTCCGCAGAAAAATGCGCGTTGGTCTCCACTACGGCTCCGAAGGGCAGATTGGGGATCTGGCCCAGGTTGGGAATGTTCACGTTGGTCACCAGATCCCGCAGGCCCAGGATGGCCCGCATCTGCTGTACGCCCTCCTCGCCGGTCTGGCTGATGACGGGCGTTTCTTCGCCGGTGTACAGGCGTTCGCTTCTTTCCAGGCGTTTCTTCAGGTCCTCTTTTCTCCAGGCCACGGTGGTCAGGCCGAAGCACCAGCTCTTCACTGTCTCCGGATCCTTCAGGTACCAGCTTCCCGGACAGAACTCCGCCAGATGTCTGTCGCCCGCCGCCGCGATCGCGCCGAAGCGCAGGAACAGATCCATCTTCACCCGCTCCCTGCTGGCGAAGGAATTGTTCATCCAGTTGTTGTCCGCCTGCTCGGAAAAGCCCTCCGCCGCGTATTTTTCACAGAAGCTCCGATACAGGGGGAACAGGTCGATGTTCTTATATTTTGCCTCGGTCAGCCAGGTGAAATGGTTCACGCCTACCACGTTCACCCGGATCTCCTCCCGCTTTGCGTCCTCAATCCCCAGCATGTCCTTTAACACAAGCGCCAGCAGCTTCTGGGTGCCGAATACCTCATGGCAGCAGCCAAAGGCCTTGATCTGCGGGAAAACCCGGTACAGCGTCCGGACGCAGACCGTCATGGGATTGGTGTAGTTGATCACCCAGGCGTCCGGGCAGAAATCCCGGATGGCCGCCGCGATCTCCTCAAACATGGGGATGGTGCGAAGCGCCCGCACCAGGCCGCCGGGGCCCGCGGTATCTCCCACGGACTGATAAATGCCGTATTTTTCCGGCGCGTGCACGTCGCTTTCCATCTCGTCAAAGGTTCCCGGAAGAATGGAGATCACCACAAAATCCGCTCCCGTCAGCGCCTCTTTCAGGGTATCCACCGCCTTATACTCCCATGCGGAGCGGCAGTCCGGCAGCTCCTTCATCCGGTTCCCGATCACCGCGTTTTTCTCCGCCGCCTCTCTGTCGATGTCATAGAGCGCCACAGTGCCGTTCATGTCGTCCACCGCCGCCAGGTCGCTCATCAGCCCCCAGGCCCAGCCTCTGGATCCCCCGCCGATGTAAGCGATTTTCACATCCTCCGCCCGATTTCCCACGTATTTCATTTCTTCCTCTCTTTCCTGCCGCCATAGGCGGCACTAAAATCGTGAGGAATTGGCCTTATGGCCAATTCCTAGGGAAAAGCAAAGCTTTTCCCGCCTTCCTGCCGCCGCAGGCGGCATTTCATTTTGTTTATCGTAGCATGCAATATATGAACAGAAAAGCCAAAATACTGCTTTTTTATTTCAGAATCGTTCAGATATTGCTCTCTTCGTTTTTCTCTGCTATACTCACTGCAAAAGGAAGCCGTCGTTTTTTCACGGGTCGTTTTTTTCAGGGGCCGCTTTTCAGGCTGGAGAAGGAAAGGGGAAAGCAGGAAAATGAAACATACGGAATATGCCCCATATGCCGGATTTGGCGTGGAATATATCCGCAATCCGCAGAAAATGAACATGAAAATGCAGCATTACCACGATTCCTATGAGCTTTATCTGCAGACCGCCGGGGAACGCACCCTTCTTTTGAACGATCTGCGCTATACGCTCCGTCCCGGCGATCTGTATTTTCTGAAGCCCTTTGAGCTGCATTATACCAAAAGCTATGAATCTTCCTATTATGAGCGTTATCTGATGAACATTCCCGCCTCCTGTCTGTCTCCGATCCTGACGGAAAGCGAGGCAGCCGCGCTGTTCGCTTCGCTGGACTCCTGTGTGCTGCACCTGAATGAAGGGCAGACCGCCGAAATGCTGGACTGTTTCCGAAAAGCGGAAAATTACGGACGCAGGAAGGGCTTTCTCACCGAAAAACTGCTGTGCTCCACCATCCTTCAGACGCTCGTTTTTGTCTCCGAACTGTTAAAGCAGGAGGAGATCGCAGAGGGGCTTTCCGCGGAGCGCATTCCGGAGGAGATCGTCTCCGCCATTCGTTATATCAACCGCCATTACAGCGAACCCGTCAGTCTGGAACAGGCCGCCGAACGTGTCCACATGAGCCGGTATCATTTCTGCCGCGTTTTTCACAGCGCTGCCGGAGCCACCTTTCTGGAATACCTGTACAACGTCCGTCTGGCAAAGGCGCACCAGCTTCTGCTTGGCAGCGACCTGCGCCTGAGTGAGATCGCTTCCCGCTGCGGTTTTTCCTCCACGTCCCATCTGACGCGGATTTTTAAAAATACCTATGGAATGCCGCCAGGGGAATTTCGGAAAAAAGCGGGCGCCCTTTCCGGAGTCTGAAAGCGGGCTGCGAATTTATCTCAGCCTTTCTCCGCGTATCTCACCGTTTTATAAACGGTTACTCCCGTCTCGATCAGGATACAGGCCCAGATCACCAGAAGCACGATGGTTTCCAGCCTGCCCGTTCCATACAGGGTCAGCAGGTCCCCCTTTGTTCCCTGCCAGTCAAACTCCTGCCTCAGCTCCTGTACGAAGGAAGGATTGAAAAAAGGAAGCCCCTTCAGCAGAATCCAGGCAAATACTGCCTGAACCGCCCCGCTGATCAGACAGATGATCAGGACCGTCCGGCAGTAGCATCCGCAGACCAGCCGCACCACGTCATCCGCGAACCCTGCCGCCAGCGAAATCAGAAGCACCGGAAGAATGATGTTCCACCGCTCCAGGTTAAAAATGGGAATGGTACGGATGAATGTGCCGTTCTCAAAGGCATAGGCCCCAAACAGCCACGGCGCGAAGATCATCAGACCTGCAAGCAGCGCCTCAAAAATCAGGTTCACAGCTTCATCCGACCGCTTTATCTCCGCCTTGGAATCCGGTACCGGCGGAAGCAGCATGGGAACCCACTTTCTTCGTTCGGCGCCGTTCGCTTCTGCCATCCTGAATTCTTTCCTGAAATCTACCCGGATCTTCCTTCTTTCCAGAATCATGAACAGGACCGTCACCGCTCCCACCGCGCTGAGAGCTCCCGTCACTGCGCTGGAAACAGCCTCTGTCAAAATCCCTGCCCCATCCCTCTGGAGCGCTCCCTGTACCACTCCGGAAACGACGACGGAAAGTGCCACCGCGGCCAGCACGATCTTTAAAAGCCACCGGTAATCCTCCGCATATTCCGGCCCGATCACCCAGCCCGGCTCCTCCCGGTATTTCTGCGCAAAAACAGCCGGGTCCCCGAGCTCCTTCAGCGCTTCCTCCATACCCTTCTGCTCCGCCATGTCCGTGATCAGCTCCTCCAGCTCCCTCGCGGTCTCTTCCCGCTGATCCTTCGCAAGCCTTCTTGTCACCTGATAAATGTACCGCTGCATCAGCTCTCTGTCCGCTTCCGTCATATCCTCACTCCTCCCGCAGCAGTCCGTTCATGGTTTCAGAAACCGCAGACCACTGCTTCTTCATTTCCTCATACATGAAATCTCCAAGCACAGTACGGCGATAGTATTTTCTCGGCTTCGCCTCTTTCGTATCCCACTCGCTCTTTAACAGCCCCTGCTTCTCCAGCCTCCGCAGAAGCGGGTACAGGGTGTTCGCCTCGATTTCCACGCCCTTCTCCTCCAGGCTCTGCACCAGCGCATATCCGTATTTCGGTTCCCTCATCTGACTCAGGACGCTCAGGATCAGCGTTCCCCTCCGCAGCTCCTGTCTGAGATTTTCCAGCAGATCTCTTTCTTCACCCACGGTAGATGTACCTCCTGAATTTATTATAATGTGTATCGTACAGTATTGTCAATTATAAATTATTTCTGTTTTAATCACTGATAGAAATTCCCCGGGCCGCCTGTTCCCGGTCCGGGGGATTTCTGGCAATTTCTATTTTCATATATAAAACTGCGCCTACCGGCGCGCCGCAGGGCATCTTCCGCCTTTCCTTCCTCCGCGGGCCGGGCGAGCGTCACATTTTCCTCCAGTGAAAAGGAAAAGAGCCGGTAATCCTGAAAGACTGCTGAGAAAGCCGACATATAACTGTCGTAATCGTATTCCTGTATCGGAATGCCATTCAGCCGGATCTCCTTCCCATAACCAAAGTTCTCAAACAGCCCGGAATAGTACATCCAGCCCCTCTGATCCGCGCTGATCTGTTCTGTCAGCTTCGCCGCCCGTTCCTTTGTACGTCCTTCCGCAAACGTCCCTGCTCTCCTGCTTTTCTTCAGTTCCTCTTTGCTCCAGGCTGCTCACCATCCAGACCTCCTTCCGTGTTCACCTCCGCCGGGGTAGGGATCATGCGAAACAGCTTATAGCCGGTATGTTTCCTTTTCCTTCAGGCGCGTCCCTGCGCTTAAAACGGCTTTTTCCGTATCGGGAAATACACCGTATACGGTTCCGAACCGATTTCTCTCAAAGGCTTCAGGTAAAACCCGTTCTGCTGGTCAAATGTTTTATAGCTGCGCGTCCAGTTCCCCCAGACTCTCTCGTTATGCGGCCTGATAAAGGTCTCCGGCCTTTCCTTATCCCCAAACAGGATCCGTTCTCCCGGGATCAGACCCGCCAGCACCTCCGGGCCGTCCAGAATGGCTGCCGTATCCTCCTCATCCGCCAGCGGCCAGGTATGAAGCCCCCGGGGAAGCACGACGCGGATCCGGTTGTCCGACCACTCCCTTTTCAGTCTGAGATACCCCTCCTGCGGCCTTTCGGAGCACTTCTCCCCGTCGATAAAACATTCCATTTCTCCCTTCAGCCACCATGGAACACGGAAGGATATGACCGCCTCCGTCTTTTTCTCCGCCCGGACCTCCAGTACATAGCTGTCAAAGGAGGGCCGACTGGAAGCGCAGATGGCTGCGTCATTGATTTCCAGGCAGCTGACGCCGTCATCCTCCTTCCGAAGGCACAGCTCCCATACGCAATCCCCCATCCGGGCAGTCAGGCGCGACGGCTGATACTGGCTGACGCAGATTTCTCCATCGCGCCGGTAATATACATATTCCCAGTATCTGGCCGCAGCCTGTACCGCCGTGCAGTGGCAGCACCAGAAATCCTCCGTTTTGCCGCTCCATTTTTTTCTCCCGCCGGCCATAAGCGGAAGGTAGTAGGCCACGATACCTGTCTCCGGATACGGGCTTTCTCCGCATGCATCCAGAGCGCGTGCGCGGTAAAATTCCTGGGCGAACAGACCGTTTATGGTATTTCTTTCGATATAATCCCCATATTCCGCCTTTCCGGTAAAGCGGAGCAGGTAGTCCGCCAGTCTTATCATGTTGTAGACCACGCAGTGCTCCTGGTTCTGATCGCCCAGCCGGGCGGACTGCCGCATCATGGGCGTCCAGACTTCGCCGCTGGTCTGTCCGCCCGTGGCGAACATTCCCCGTTTTGTCACCGCCAGCTCCCAGTAATTTTCCGTGATCTCCAGATACCTTTCCTCTCCCGTCGCCTCATAAGCCATAGCCGCGCCGTGGATCTCCGGAATCGTCATGTTGGCGTGCATGTTGGTCAGCACGTCTTTTTTCACCAGCATCGCTTCAAACAGCTGACGGCGTTCCAGCCCGCGCATCAGCGTCAGATGCCTTTCGTCCCCGGTCATCCCGTAAAATTCCGCCCAGAACTCCATGATGCCCCCGGTTTCCTCCGTATTCATCATGCGCTCCAGCGTTTCCGGAGGAGTGTTCTTCAAAAATCCGCAAAACCACTCTGTACAGCCTTCCAGGATCTGCAGCGCCGTCCGGTTATTCAGATATTTCACCATATCCAGAAGTCCCATCATCACCTTATGGCACACATAAAGCGGCGCCCAGAACGGTTTTCCCTCCCTGAGAGAGAAAAGATATTTTTCCGGAATGGGAAACGCCCATAGCCCGCCGTTTCTCTCCTGGCATCTGCGGATTTCCTCCGTCATGTATTCCGCCTTCGCTCTGAGAACCGGATATCCGCCGTCTCTGCACAAAAGCGCCGCCGCGCTCAGAAAGTGTCCCGCGAAAGTCCCCCGGATATGGCAGGTCGGAGACTCCCAGCCTCCGTACAGCTCCTTTTTTCTGTAATTGACGCTTCCCGTCAGCCCTGCCTCAAAATAGTAGGGAAACAACAGATTTTCAATGTCCAGTTCCATCAGATACTCCGCGTCCCTGCCCTGTCTGGTCAGCGCCTCCGACGCAAGCAGCTCTATTTTGTCTTCTTTGTTTCTGTTGAATTTCATAAGTCCTCCTGTAATACTGTATAAAAATCATGTTATAGCTGAACATATCCTGCAAATCTCTGTACTTCAATCACATTCCTGCTCATATAATCCATTTACAAAATTTCCCCGGGTCTATACAATAAATCCATCAGCATGGCAGAATGTCCGCTTATTTATATCCGGCATAATGCCATAGCCACAACAACTCAGACAGGAGGGATCTGATTGAACTACGAACGAAACGAATACCGAAACCGGGTTCTCGGCTGTTTTCTGGGGAAGAACGCCGGAGGAACTCTCGGGATGCGGGATGAATGGCACCGCCGCATCAATCATGTAACGTATTATACCCATGAGATCACGGGGGAGCCGCTTCCCAACGACGATATGGACATTCAGCTCGTCTGGCTGATCGCTCTGGAAGAAAAAGGAATCCATATCGACGCGCGGACTCTCGGAGATTACTGGATGTACTATGTCACGCCGCACTGGGCGGAATACGGCAACTGCAAGATCAATATGCGCATGGGGATCCAGCCGCCCTTCAGCGGCACCCACAACAATCCTTACACCGACAGCTGCGGCGCTTATATCCGTTCCGAAATCTGGGCCTGCCTTGCTCCCGGATGCCCGGAAACCGCCGTTTCCTATGCCTGCCGGGATGCGCTGGTGGATCACGGAGAAGGGGAAGGGCTCTACGCCGAAGCCTTCTGCGCCGCGATGGAAAGCGCCGCGTTTGTGGAGCATGATATCCGCACGCTCATTCACATCGGCCTGTCTTATATTCCGGAGGAATGCGCCATTGCAAAAGCAGTCCGTCTTGCGGAAAGCCTGTATGACAGAAGGGTTCCCTGGATGGAGGCAAGAGATGAAATCCTGCGCAATTTTCTGGGCGGCTTTATCTTTACCGTTTCCGAAGAGGATCGAAAAAAAGGATTCGTCAACGGCCGCACCGGCTGGGAGGCTCCGTCCAATATCGGCATGATCATCCTCGCCCTTCTCTATGGAGAAGGGGATTTCGGGAAAACCATCTGCCTTGCGGTCAACTGCGGAGAGGACACGGACTGCACAGCCGCCACGTCCGGCGCGCTTCTTGGCATCCTGCTCGGCATTGACGGCATCGAAGAAAAGTGGAAGGCCCCCATCGGAGGAAAACTGAAGCCGGCATGCCTGAATCTGGGCGAACTTGGGAATCTGGGAAATCTTCTGCCAAAGGACATTTACGAGCTGCAGGAAAGGATTGAAAAGCTGGCCGAAATGGTTCTGGCCGGCTGCCATACGGGAATGGCCCTGTCCGATCAGCCCTGCCTTTTTGACGGCTGCCGTCTGTTCTGCGAAGATAACAGCCGGTTTTATGCAGGTCCTGATACCGCAAGATATTCCTTCGACTTTTTTGATATCGACGTAACCTTTGAAAATGGAATATCCATCGCCCCCTTTTCTTCCAAAAAACTGACCTTCACGGTTCATAACCGCTATAAGACTTCAGAAAATCTGAATATTCATATTTATGGCGAAAACCTCCAGGTTTCTCCCTCAAGAGACGGCCTTATGCATATTCCGGAGGGGATCTGGTTCCGGAATCGGGCGCAGGCCTCTTTCACCCTGCACTGGGAAGACTTCCCCGGAACCGTCTGCCGGGCCGTCGCTGAGTTCACCACTCCCAGCCGTGCTGGAAGCATGCTGGTACCGCTGATTTTCGTCAAGGATATTACGGATGACTGCGATGGAAAAACGCATGCCGCCAAAGCCGGAAATATCTCCTGCGGAGAGGAGAAAACATGAAAATGAACGGCTGATACCGGACGAGCGCGGGCGGATCGTATCCGTCCGCCGTCCGGTATCCCCGCCCCGTATCGTCCTCCGCATCCAGGGACGGCCGGATGAAGGCCCGACGGAACCGAACGAATGCTTTCAGCCTTATGAAAAAGCCGTCCCTCTTCCGGAAAGAATCTCAATGCGGTCCCCAGCCCCGCAGGAGATCTCCTCAAACAGAACCGCCGTCCCTTTCTGCGAAAACGGAAGATCCGCTCCGTTCAGGCGGACCGCGCCTGCCCGTCTGCCCTCCGGCAGATAGTATTCCTTCAGCTCCAGCGTCCCGTACAGCACGCTGATTTCCGTCTTTTCCGGCCGGACCGATACGTTTCCCCATGCCTGCCGGAAGCTCCAGAAGCTGTGAAACTCCTTCTGTTCTCCTGACTCATCCGCATCCCCCGGATTCATGGGGTCAAAACCCATCCCCTTCCTCACGCCGTCCCAGACAAAGCCGGACAGTGTGGGAAGAAGGCTGTAGCTCGCCATGCTTCTGGCGTAATTGCTTCCGCATTCGATCTCGTTCCAGGGATTTCTTTTATATCCGTCATAGCGATCCCGGACCGCTTTCACAAGGGAAAGCCCTTCCTCCCTCAGCCCGGCAAGGATCATGTGGCAGGCCGCCTGATACTCGAAGCCCGTCATGCATTCGGTGGAATAGGTCAGTGGGATGGCGGGCTTTTCTCCCTGCGGCCAGGTGCAGATCACAAGCCCCTCTTCTTCATCCACCGCAAAATTCCTCCAGAAGTTTTCCACCTCCGTCATTTTCCTGAAATTGTTCCGATACAGATTTTTCAGCGCGGTTTTCACCTGCTTTTCATCGAAGATCCCGCCCAGACCGCACAGGGCGGCGTGCCAGCAGGCGACCGTCTGATCGATGACGCAGCCGGTTCCGATCTGATATTTCAGCTGCCCCGCCTCTTCGTTCCAGTAGGCCTCCTCCAGTTCTTCGCCATAGCCTGACAGCAGCGTCCGGTCTGAAAGGTCGATGCGCTGTCCGTACCAGCTCCCGTTGAACAGATTTTTATCCGCCCATTCCTTTCCTCGCTGAAAAATCTCCCGGTACTCCGCCGCCTCCCGCTTTTCACCCAGATGCTCCGCCATCTCTGCCGCGGCCTTCAGGGCGGCGAGATAAAAGCCGGTCAGCCAGGAATTGGGGCCGAAAAGCTCCATATCCAGCGTGTGGTGCTGCCTTCCCCGGATCACGCCGCTCTTTTCGGGATCCCACCGGCAGGGATTCTGTCCGGACCAGGCATACTCCAGACTTTTCTTCACTCCCGGCCACATTTTCTCAAGCCAGGCGTCGTCTCCGGAAAATTTCCATTCCCGGAAGACTTTGACCACGCCTCCCATCTGCCCGTCCACACAGGGCAGGAAATCCCAGGGCGCTCTTCCGGCAGGCAGCTGAAGCCGGAAGCTCATCCGCCCGTCCCCGTGCTGATTATACCGGTAATCCGCCTCCCGCATGCTCCTTTCCAGATCGGGAAAAAGGAAGGGGAGCGCGTAAGCATAATTCCATACGTGGGTACAGCTCCCCTCGCAGCTTCCTTCGTTCTCCAGGCAGCCTTCAAATCCGTAGAAGGTCCCGTCCTCAAGGCGCAGCACCGTGGGCGACTTCAGGACGGAAAGGTTTGCCGACACCGCATCCAGCACCGATGCGGGAAGGGTGGACGCATGGAGCGTACGGGTAAAAAGCCGCGTCAGCCCCTCCAGCCTGTCCCAGTTTTCCATGCAGTAGCGGGCGGACGCGGCGGAATCCGAAAAGCGCACCGCATACCAGTTTTTCCACCAGGTTCTCTTCCCGTCCGGCTCCGGATTCCAGAAATTGTACATCCTCGGGAAGCTCCAGCTGATCAGGAAACGGAGCGTTTTCGTCTCGCCCGGGCGGAGCCTGACCGTTTCCGCCAGATCGGCCGTATCCGGCGCCTTCTGCAGCGGAACGGACGGCGTCTCATAATGACGGTTGGAAAAGCCTCCCGGCCTTTTGAAATCCTCCCAGAACATTTCCACGCCGTCCTGCCAGCCGCCTCTGTACCAGTATTCCTGCCAGCTGCCCTCTCCCCCGCTGGATGCGATCGTCATGTTTCCGGTTTTCAGCGCGTCCCGTTCGTCTTTTCCCGAAATCATGATCCGCTGAAAATCCCCTCCGGCATGCTCATGGACCGAGCTTCCTATGGGAAACGGGCTTCCGCAGAAGCAGCAGACGGTATAATCCGCCTCCTGCTCCGTCGTATTCGTGAGCGCGAAGGAAAAGAAGGCCGCCGGCAGCGAGGAATCCCCGGCATTCATGGGAATCAGCGGGTTGAACGCGGTCATTTCCGCCTTTCCCGGGAAACGGCTGTCCCTGAACTTCAGTCTGGCCATCGGGAAGCTCCCCTCAAAGCAGACCGACTGAAAATGGGGCCATCCGGCCAGCGTCCTGTCCGTGGGGCCGAACCCGTACCCGATATGACCGCTGTTTACCCCCTGCGGCCGCTCTCCCATAAGCGGCGTTTCCGCCGGTCCGGTCAGCGAACGGGCGTCCAGGAGCCTTCCCTCCCGTTCCGCCTTGACGACAAAGCCTGTAAAACCATTCAGGCTTCTCTTGTTCGGCCGGTTAAAGATCTCGAAGTCCTTCAGCCTTCCGTTCCCCGCAAGCCCGATGCAGCCGGCGCCGATCCCTCCCAGCGGGAAGGAAATCTGATCCAGATTTTTCCCTTCATATTTCATATGCATTCCCCCTTGCTTCCTGACCTGATAAGGATATCCTGCCCCGATTATAAGCCATATCCAAAGGCCCGTCCAGCTCCTTATGGCCGTTCTGCGGCCTGAAATCTGTCTCATGAAGCGGAAAATCTATGGAACGGATACCGCTTTGTAAAATTTCGGAAAAATATTTCTCTCTTTTGCACAAAAGGCTGTCCTTTTTACCGTTTTTGTGGTACAATTTCAACATCACCATTTAATTTGAACCAGGGGGATATCATTATGGCCAAAGAAATGATAGCAATGCTTCTTGCCGGCGGCCAGGGATCGCGTCTGTACGCCCTGACCCAGAAGCTGGCAAAACCCGCAGTTCCCTTCGGCGGAAAGTACCGGATCATCGACTTTCCGCTGTCCAACTGCGTAAACTCCGGCATTGATACCGTGGGCGTTCTGACCCAGTATCAGCCGCTGGTGCTCAACGAGTATATCGGAAACGGACAGCCCTGGGATCTGGACCGCCTGCACGGCGGCGTCCACATCCTTCAGCCTTATCAGCAGGCATCCGGCTCCGACTGGTACAAGGGCACCGCAAACGCCATTTATCAGAACATTCCGTTCATTGAGCGCTATGATCCGCAGTACGTGATCATCCTGTCCGGCGACCAGATCTGCAAGCAGGACTACAGCGATTTCCTTCGTTTCCACAAGGAAAAGAACGCGGAGTTCAGCGTGGCCGTCATGGAGGTGCCGTGGGAAGAGGCTTCCCGCTTCGGCCTGATGGTGGCGGATGAGAACGACAGGATCACCGAATTCCAGGAGAAGCCCAAAGAGCCCAAGTCCAACCTGGCTTCCATGGGAATCTACATTTTCAACTGGGATATCCTGAAGAGATATCTGATCGAGGACGAGGCCGATCCGGAATCGGAAAACGATTTCGGAAACAACATCATCCCCAATCTCCTGCGCGACGGACGCCGCATGTACGCCTACCGCTTCAGCGGATACTGGAAGGATGTGGGAACCATCTCCTCTCTGTGGGAAGCGAACATGGAGGTCCTGGATCCGGAGCACAGCGGCATCAATCTGTTTGACAGCGACTGGAAGATCTACAGCCGCAACAGCGGCATGACCGGTCATCGGATCTGCCGCGGAGCGACGGTGGAGAATTCCATGATCACCGACGGCTGCCATGTGGAAGGAAACGTGAAGCATTCCATCCTGTTCGCGGGCGTGCGCGTGGAAGAGGGCGCGACGGTGGAGGACGCGGTCGTCATGGGCGGCACGGTCATCAAGTCCGGCGCGGTTGTGAAGCACTGCATCGTTGCCGAGAACGCGGTGATCGGTGAGAACGCGGTAGTCGGCGCCATGCCCGAGGGCGAGGAAAACGGCGTAGCGACGGTCGGCCCCGGCGTATATGTGGGAGACGGCGCCAAGATCGGCCCGCATGCCATGGTGAATAATAATGTAAAAGGCGGTGAAGAACAATGGTAAATTCCAACGCAGATGCACTGGGCATCATTTTCCCCAACAGCTATGACTCTCTGGTACCCGAGCTGGTAGCCGAGCGCCTGATGGCCTCCATCCCCTTTGCCGGACGTTACCGCCTGGTGGACTTCATCCTGTCCAGCATGGTAAACTGCGGCATCGGAAACGTTTCCATCGTTGTCCGCAGGAACTACCACTCCCTGATGGATCATCTCGGCTCCGGCCGTGAGTGGGATCTGACCCGCAAGAACGGCGGCCTGCATATCTTCCCGCCTTATTCGGACAAGACCGTTAAGATCTACAGCGGACGCGTGGAAGCGCTGGCGAGCATCGTGGATTTCCTCAGGGATCAGAAGGAAAAATATGTGGTGATGTCGGACGCGAACATCGCCGTGAACTTTGACTTCAACGCCATGATCGACGCGCATATCGCAAGCGGCGCAGACGTGACCGCCGCCTACCGTGTGGAGCCGATCCCCGATGTGGCGATGAATTCCTCCGCGGTGCGCAAGGAAATGTACTATACTCTGGATATGGACGAGACCGGAAAGGTCACGCAGATGCTCGTCAATCCTCAGGTGGACGGAGATCAGAATTTCTGCCTGAACATCTACATCATGGACCGCGAGCTTCTGGTCAGCTGGATCGAGAAGGCGTTCATGCGCGGCGACATTTACTTCGAGCGCGACATTCTCGCCCGCTCCCTTGACCGCCTGAACGTGAGAGGCTTCCGTTTCGACGGATACGTGGCGCGTATCTGCGACATGAAGAGCTATTTCGATGAGAACATGAAGCTTCTGGATGAAAACAATCTGGACGCCCTGTTCACTCCCGGCTCGGTTTATACCAAGATCCGCGACGACAACCCGACCCGCTACATCAACGGCTCCAGAGCGGAAAACATCATGGCCGCCGACGGCTGCGTCATTGAGGGCGAGGTGGAAAACAGCGTTCTCTTCCGCGGCGTGAAGATCGGCAAGGGCGCAAAGGTGAAGAACTGCGTCCTGATGCAGGATACCGTGGTGGAAGACGGGGCAAACCTGGAATACATCGTTACCGATAAGGACGTGACCATCACCGCCGGCAAGGAAATGCGCGGAACCGACAGTCTTCCTGTTTATGTAGCGAAATATCAGGTAGTATAATGCACGGCCGCGCTTCCCGGGAGGCGCAGCCGCAAAAGGATATTGAGCCTCTGTCCGGCAGACGGTTTGGGCCGTCTGCGGCAGGAGGCTCTTTTTTTGCGCAGATTTCTTTTGTCTGCCGCCGGTCAGTCCGTCTCCAGCTCTTCCAGCACCTTTTTCAGCGTATCCGCGGATTTCCTCAGCTTCTCCTCTTCCTCCTCGCTCAGCGAAATGGGAACTCCTGTTTCAATGCCGTCCTTTCCTACGATGGCGGGCATGCTCAGGACCACATCCGAAATTCCGTATTCCCCGTGCATCATGGAGGATACGGGAAGGATGGATTTTTCATCCCGGACGATGGCCTCGCAGATCCGTTTCACGGACATGGCGATGCCGTAATAGGTGGCGTGCTTTTTGGCGATGATCTCATAGGCGCTGTTCTTTACCTCCTCCGCGATCCTGCGGGCCGCGGCCTCATGCTCGAAGTGGCCGCGCATCTCGCAGAAACGGTTTAAGGGAATCCCGGATACGTTTGCGCTGCTGAAGACGGCGATCTCGCTGTCCCCGTGCTCTCCGATGATGAAGGCGTGCACGCCCCGGCTGTCCACGGAAAGGTGCTCGCCCAGACGATACTTCAGCCGGGCGGTGTCCAGAACGGTGCCGGAGCCGATCACCCGGTTTTCCGGAAGGCCGGAAAGCTTCAGCGCCGTCCAGGTCAGAATGTCCACCGGATTTGCCACGATCAGAAGGATCCCCGGATAGTCCCGCTTCGCGATCTCCGGAATGATGCTTTTGAAAATGCTCACGTTTTTATGCACCAGATCCAGCCTTGTCTCATCCGGCTTCTGGTTGGCTCCCGCCGTCACAATGACGACGGCGGCGTCCGTGATATCGTCATAGTCTCCCGCGTAAATCTTCGTCTGTCCGGCAAAAGGAATGCCGTGGGCAATGTCCAGCGCCTCTCCCTCCGCCTTGTCCCGATTGGCGTCGATCAGGACCAGCTCGGAAAACAGGCCGCTCTGCATCAGGCAGAAGGCGGATGCCGAGCCCACAAAGCCGCAGCCGATAATGGCTGCCTTCCTGTTATTGATCTGCTGTTTCCGCATGAATACCTCCTTCCCGCCTCTGTCGGCGATACCGCGTGTCCGGTTTTCTGTTCTGATTTCCGTCTGCGGTTCTCTTTTCTTTTATATCCTACCATATTACTAGGAATTTACAAGGCTGTTAAAAGGCAGAAAACGCCGGATTTTTCCATTTATCCGACGTTTTCTGATGAATCCTTATCTTTTGTTTATTTTTGATAATAATTATCGTTATTGTTTATTGATGCCCACAGGAAACGTTCAGATCCTTACGAGGTGGATCTGGTAAGCGCAGTAATCCCCGCTGGCCGCCGGGATCGGCAGACCGGCGTGCATCAGCGCCGCTCCGGTGAGCACCGCTTCTTTTCCGTCCTCCTTCTCCGCCCCGGCCTTTCCGGCGTTCCCCGCCAGGCGGATCCGATAGGACGCTTCTTCCTGCAGCCCGCGAAGCTTCACATATACGGGAACCGGATTGGCCTGTACATGGTGGTACACCGCGCTCACCAGCGCCTCCGAACCATCCGGCTCCGCCGTTTCCCATACGGTGCAGCTTCCGGAGAGCGGACTGGACAGGCGGTAATAATCTCCGTACTGGATGCAGTCGTAAAGCTCCTTAAAAGTACGGATCTGCGCGCTGATCTCCTCCTTCTCTTCCTCCGACAGCTGATTCAGATCCAGCTCGTAGCCGAAGGTTCCCGCCATGGCCGCGCAGCCTCTGGTGGCAAGGGGAGTGATCCGTCCGGTCTGGTGGTTGGGCACGGCGGATACATGCGCGCCCATGGCGCTCACCGGATAGCCGAAGGAGGTTCCGTACTGGATCTGCAGCCTCTCGATGGCGTCGGTGTCGTCGCTGCACCAGATCTGCGGCGTATAATAAAGCATGCCCGCGTCAAACCGTCCGCCTCCGCCGCTGCAGCCCTCGAAGAGCACCTCCGGGAAGGAAGCGGTCAAAGTCTCCAGCACCCGATACAGGCCGAGAACGAAACGATGCGCCATCTCGCCCTGTCTGCCAGCAGGCAGCACGTGGCTGTATTTATCGCAGATGCTCCGGTTAAAGTCCCATTTCACATAGGTGATGGGCGCGTTTTTCAGCACGTCGGAGATCCGTTCAATCAGGTAGTCCTGCACATCCTCTCTGGAAAAATCCAGGATCAGCTGATTGCGGCTGAGCGTCGGGCAGCGTCCGGGCGCGGCCACCGCCCATTCCGGATGGGCGCGGTACAGGTCGCTGTCTATGGAGATGCACTCCGGCTCAAACCAGATGCCGAAACGCAGGCCCAGAGCCGTGATGCGCTCTCCCAGCTCCTTCAGGCTGCATCCGAGCTTTTCCTCATTGGGATACCAGTCTCCCAGGCCGGAATTGTCGCTGTCCCGCTTCCCGAACCAGCCGTCGTCCATGACGAAAAGCTCGATCCCCAGCTTCGCCGCGTCCTTCGCGATGTCCACCAGCTTGTCCCCGGTAAAGTCAAAATAGGTCCCTTCCCAGTTGTTGATCAGAACGGGCCTGCGCCTGTGCTGCCACTGTCCGCGGCAGATATGATCCCGGATCAGACGATGGAAGATCCGGCTGACGCCTCCCTGTCCGTTCCCGCTGTAGGCCATCAGCACCTCGGGCGCAGAAAAGGTCTCGCCGGGCTGAAGCTTCCAGGCAAAATCATCCGGATGGATGCCGCAGATCAGCCTGGTCTGATCCATCTGATCCTTCTCCGTCTCCATCAGGAATTCTCCGCTGTAGACAAAGGAAAAGCCGTAGCAGTCTCCCCGTTCCTCATCCGTATTCCTGCCGCACACCATCACAAAGGGATTGTAATGATGGCTGGACGCGCCGCGCACGCTTCCCACGGACTGGACGCCGTGGACGATGCCGCTCCTCTGCAGGTTCCTTTCCATGGCGTGTCTTCCGTAAAAGGTCAGCCAGTCATAATCTCCCCACTGCCAGTCCAGGCTGAGGCTCGCCGCCTTCAAAAGCGTGATCTCCTCTTTTCCTCCGTTCGTGACGGCGGCCGCTCTCGTGATCACATCCAGCTCCTCAAAAACGCCGTAGAAAAGCCGCACCGCCACGCCGCTTTCCTCATCCTTCAGATCCACCGTGAGCGTTTCCGCCTCCTCAGGCGTTCCGTAAGCCGCCGGCAGGCCGGGCAGTGAATACTTGCCCTTTTCAATGGAATGGCCGGCATAGCGCAGGGAAACCGCCCTGCTTCCGTCCGCGTTCTCCACCTTCAGCGCGCTGATCCGGTAATCTCCCGTCCCGAAGCAGGAATACTCCTGCGGAAGGGTATCCAGCGAATAGCTCCGGTCCGTTCCGCCCACGGCAAAGGGATTTCCGGAAAAGCCCCTGTCCCCTCTGACAATCAGCCCGGACAGATCCGCATTGTCCGTCTTCTCCCCGTAATAGGTGTGAAGCAGGACTCCCTGTTCATCCGCCTTCATCTGGTAGGTGCTGTTTTTTGTCTGCAGAGTGAAAACCCTGCCCTTCTCCTCGTAAAAGATTCCCATGTTTTCCTCCTTCTTCTGCTGTATGCGGCAGTTCTGTCTCCGAAGCGGCGGAATTGCGCCGCGTTCTGCTTTCCATGCGGCAGGCTCCTTACTCCCGGGTCCTCCTGCCGTTCCGCCTTTTCTTCAGCATACCATAAACTGCCCTGTCCAACAATCCAAAAAAGGAAACGCTTCCCGGCAGAAAAACGGTTTCTGTTCGCCGGCCTGCCAGCAAACAGGAGCAGAAGCAGAGCGCTTATTCCCGAACCAGATACTGCCCCAGCGCGGTCAGAAGTCTGTTCTCCTCTCCTTTCGAGTCCACCAGCTTCAGCTCCAGCGGCTTTTTCGTCCCCAGGGCGCAGACGCCCAGAATGGACTTGGCGTCCACCGTATAGCTTCCTGCGGCGAGGTCGTATTCCCCGCTGAATTTCCGGATGGTATTTACAAATTTCCATACCTCGTCCGCATTGTTGAGATAAATTTTTACTGAACGGACTGCTTCCATGGCAATTCTCCTTCCTGCTTCGCGGCTGCCGCCGCGCCTTCTGATTCAGAGTATTTCCAGTCTTTCCCTTATTTAATCAGAAGGAAAGCCAAAAAAGGGACCGTAAAAATGGCCCGGAACATTTTGTCCGAGCCAAAAATTTTGTTCATTTTCCGTTTTCCGTTTTTCTCACGAAAGCCGCCTGTCGTCCGCCGTAATCCGCTTTCACCGCTTCGCCTCACACAAGCCCCAGATAAGCGAACGCCTTCCACAGTCCGTCCTGCCCGATATCCGCGGTCACATAGTCCGCGGCCTCCTTCAGCTTTGACACCGCGTTTCCCATGGCGATGCCCACGCCGGCCTCGCGCACCATCTCATAGTCGTTCATGCTGTCGCCCACCGCGGCGGTTTCTTCGATCGGGATGTTCCAGTGCTCCGCCAGCCGTTTCAGGCCGTAGGCCTTGGAGAGGAAATGAGGGAGCACATCCGCGCCTCCCCGCACCTCATCCATGATTGGGGCGCGAAGCAGCGGAAAATTCTCCGCGATCAGCTGCGCGGCCTCCACGGAATCATCCAGATACAGGCTGTGCATGGGGACGCCGATCAGTTCTCTGGTATCCCGCACGGCTCCGGCGTAGAGGGTTTCGTTTCCGCCCCAGCGCTCGATCTGCTTCCGGCGGTTGGAGGTATACCAGGCGTCCTGATACAGGCCGCCCAGGCACAGACCGTTTTTACAGGCGAATTCGATGACCTGCCGCTGCTGCTCCGGGTCGATCAGGGTTTCCTCCAGGTCCATACCGTCCGCCTCGATCAGCGCGCCGTTGGCGTGGATCACGCCGTCCGGGCAGATTTCCCGAAGGAGCGGCACATTCCAGGAATCCCGGAAAAACCGGCCGCTCGCCAGCACGACGCGGCATTTTCCGCGAACGGCGGCCAGCGCCTCCCTGGCGCTCTCCGGAATCTTCTGCTGTCTGTGATCGAAAATGGTGTTGTCATAGTCCAGACATATCATCCGTATCATACCGACTGCTCCTCTCCGCATCTGCCGCGCGGCCCCCGTTTCCCGGTCCCGGGGCCTTTTTGCGGGATCTTTACTGCCTGGAATCCCTTTTTCCGGAATCCTTCTTCTCCGCTTCCTTCTTTTCAGGATCCTTCTCCGCGTCGTCCTCTTCCGGCTCCGCGGGAGGCAGCTTCTTAATCAGAGCCTCCTCGATCCTTCTGTCCTCGATCTTTTCCACATGGATATCCAGCCCGTTCACCTGCACGTCAAACTGGCTGCCGTCCGCAGGGATGGTGTGCAGGCAGCTGAAGATCATGCCGCCCACGGTATCATAATCCTCATCCTCCGGGATTTCCATTTCCAGTTCTTCCGCCAGCTCGTCAATGAAAACGCTGCCGGTCACACGCCACAGGTTATCGCCCAACTTCTCCATCTCGGGAGCTTCCGCCGGATCAAACTCGTCGTAAATGTTTCCGACGATCTCCTCCAGCAGGTCCTCAATGGTGATGATGCCCGCCGTCTGGCCGTACTCGTCGATCACGATGGCAATATGGATCTTTTTGGTCTGCATGTCGCGGAACAGATCGTCCGCATGGATGCTCTCAGGCACAAAGTAGGGTGTTCTTAACAGCTCCTTCAGGCTGCGGGGATGCTCTGCGCCTCTTTCCAGCAGGAAGTCTCTGGCGTTCAGAGTACCCACGATATCGTTGATATCCTCGTCATATACCGGGTAACGGGAAAGTCCGGTCTCCCGGATGGTATGTATGATCTCCTCGGCTGTGGCATCGAGGGAGAACGCAACCACATCCGCCGTTCTGGTCATGGCCTCTCTTACAGAGATATCGTCAAAACGGAACACGTTCTCGATCCACTCCTGCTCCTCCTGGTCGATGGTGCCCTTCTGGCCGCCCAGATCGATCATCATGCGGATCTCTTCCTCGGTCACGGTCTC
>DXDD01000051.1 GCA_019115665.1 Candidatus Eisenbergiella pullistercoris
ATGATTCCGCGGGTATCCTTGATGGAGATACGCTTTCCGGTGCCGTTCCATCCGGTGTTAACCAGATAAGCCTTGGCGCCGCTCTGCTGCATTCTCTTTACCAGCTCTTCCGCATACTTGGTCGGATGCAGCTCCAGGAAGGCCTGTCCGAAGCAGGCGGAGAAGGTAGGAGTGGGCTCGGTGATTCCGCGCTCGGTTCCGGCAAGCTTTGCGGTGAATCCGGACAGGAAGTAGTACTGGGTCTGTTCGGGAGTCAGAATGGATACCGGAGGCAGTACGCCGAAAGCGTCAGCGGACAGGAAGATCACTTCCTTGGCAGCGGGCGCTGCGGAAACAGGGCGCACGATGTTCTGAATATGGTCGATCGGATAAGATACACGGGTGTTCTCCGTTACGCTCTTATCGGTGAAATCGATCTTTCCGTTCTCATCCAGAGTTACGTTCTCAAGCAGAGCGTTTCTCTTGATGGCGTTGTAGATGTCGGGCTCGGAATCCTTGTCCAGGTCGATAACCTTCGCGTAGCAGCCGCCCTCGAAGTTGAACACGCCGTTGTCGTCCCAGCCGTGCTCGTCATCGCCGATCAGCAGACGCTTGGGATCGGTGGAAAGGGTGGTCTTGCCGGTTCCGGAAAGGCCGAAGAAGATGGCGGTGTTCTCGCCGTTCATATCGGTATTCGCGGAGCAGTGCATGGAGGCGATACCCTTCAGAGGCAGATAGTAGTTCATCATGGAGAACATACCCTTCTTCATCTCTCCGCCGTACCAGGTGTTCAGGATAACCTGCTCGCGGCTGGTGATGTTGAAGACAACTGCCGTCTCGGAGTTCAGTCCCAGCTCCTTGTAGTTCTCAACCTTCGCCTTGGAAGCGTTGTAAACAACGAAGTCAGGCTCAAAATTCGCAAGCTCTTCCTCGGAAGGCTGGATGAACATGTTCTTTACGAAATGTGCCTGCCAGGCCACTTCCATGATGAAACGGATCGCCATGCGGGTGTCCTTGTTGGCGCCGCAGAAAGCGTCCACAACATACAGCTTCTTGTTGGAGAGCTCCTTCAGAGCGATCTCCTTTACCACCTTCCAGGTCTCTTCGGAAGCGGGATGGTTGTCGTTCTTGTACTCGTCGGAGGTCCACCATACGGTGTCCTTGGAGTTCTCATCCATAACGATGAATTTGTCTTTGGGGGAACGTCCCGTATAGATACCGGTCATAACGTTCACTGCTCCCAGCTCGCTGACCTGTCCTTTTTCGTATCCCTCAAGACCGGGCTTGGTTTCTTCTTCAAACAGCATCTCGTAGGAAGGATTATGAACCACTTCCACGGTTCCGGTGATGCCATACCTGCTTAAATCGATCGCTGCCATCTTGCCTCATACCTCTCTTCTTAAAAATTTTGTGTTATGGAAAAAGCGGAAATTCCCGCATTTTTTCCCTGTCCATACTAATTATACATAATAACTCAATTAAATCAATAAAATAAAGCTAAATTTTTTGTCAGATGCAGAACGCGGCGTACAGTGGAACCGTCTTTTTCCCGTCGTCAAAGCCAAAATTTCTGGCGGAAAGCTTAATCGCGTATGCCGGCCTGTATGTGTCCATATAAACCTTCAGGCTTTTGGCTTTGGTATTGTCGGCAGCCTTTACTTCAACGGGAATGATCCCGCCATCCCGCTGGATGACAAAATCAATTTCCGCCCCCCGTTCCGATTCCCAGTAGCAGGGCTGATAGCCATTTATGGTAAGCTGGATACTCACATAATTCTCCGTCATTCCACCTTTGAAATCATTGAGTTCATCCGACATATAGAGAATATCCTCCGCCGCAAGATTTTTCTTTGCGCACAGCAGTCCGGTATCGGATACATAGATTTTGAACGCGTCGATATCACGGTAATTCTCCAGCGGTTTTCGGATCTGCTCTACTCTGTAGACCTGAGACACGATGCCGGAAAGGACAAGCCATTCGATGGCGTTTTCAAATTCCGCAGCCCGCCCCCCTTTCTTGACCAGTTTATACTGAAAACGGGTATTTTTTCTGGAAAGCTGGACAGTGATATTATCGTAGACCAGCCGGGTCTTTTTAATCTCGTTCAGGTTATTATACTTGCTCATATCGTTCAGATAACCTGCCAGAATGGTATCCTGGGTATGACGCACCAGAACGTAATCTCCCGTCTGAGAAAACTGCATCACACATTCCGGCATCCCCCCTACGACCAGATATTGCCGGTATATCTGCATCGCTCTGTCATGCAAAACGGACGGAAGCGGCGTATCCATCCGGAAGGACGCGCGGATTTTTTCCGCCAGCTCCTCCTGCCCCAGCGCCATCATAAACTCTTCCATGTCCATCGGATAAAGCGTTTTCATATCCACCTTCCCTACCGGGAAGGAAAATTTCGTTCTGCTCACCGCTACGCCAAGAAAACTTCCTGCCACGATAATGTGGTACTCCGGCGCGGCCTCGCAAAAATATTTCAGAGAAGTGAGCGCTCTTTCGCAAAGCTGTACTTCGTCAAATACGATCAGCGTCTTTTCCCGTACGATCGTTTTCCCGGCGATATGGGACAGAATGGGGATCAGATATTCCGGACTGATATTCTCCTCAAAGGTTGCGTTCAGCTTCGGATCCGTCTCAAAATTGAAATAAGCCACATTTTCATAATATCTGCGTCCGAACTCGAGAATCGCATAGGTTTTTCCCACCTGTCTGGCCCCCTGCAGGATCAGCGGTTTCCGATATTCACTTTTCTTCCATTCTTCCAGATAATTTAAAATCTTCCGATACATCCTCAACCTCCGACAGCACGCTTCTTTGATTGTTGTAATTTCAGTATAGACTGGATTCATGTAATTTTCAATGTATTTTTATAAAAATATTACATTAAAATACACGAATATTTTTACTTTTATAACACCATATAACACGAAACGGGCCTGAAGCGCATTCCCGCAGGACACGCTCCAGGCCCGTTCCTCACCGGATCCGGCTTTTCCCGAAATCCGCTTTCCATTCAGCCGGCGCTTCTCTTTTTCACAGGCTTCAGCCTGTTTTACGAAATCCGGTACACCTTCACTCCGAATTTTTCCAAAGTCACGGTTCCTTCCTCCAGCTTTCCGCAGGTCAGTTCCTGCATGGGCCGCTTCAGCGTGATCTGCACGGGCTCATGCTGATAGTTGAGCACGAACAGCCAGGCCGCGCCCTCCCCGGCGGTCTCGCCCGCGGCTGCCGCGCCGCCTGCGGCTCCGTTTTCCGTCACCGGCTTTCTTCTCACCGCGATCTCACAGCCTTCCGGCACATCGAGCAGCTCCGCATAAGGCTGTGCCGCTCCAAGTCTTCTCAGGAAAGCCTTCGCGGCCTCCAGGCTGAACGCGCCGCCGAAATAGTACGCCTCTCCCTTTCCGAAGCGGTTCCGGATCAGAGCGGGTTCCCCCGCGTAATAGCTGTCCGCATAGACGGCGAGCACCTCGGCGTTTTCCCCGACGGGCGCGAGAATGTCGTTGAATACGGCGGCTTCGATCCTTTCGCCGTCCCAGTCCGCGCAGACCTTCCCGTCGTCCGGCGCGACAAAGCTGTATTCCGGGATATCCGTTCCGGCAAGCTCCGCCGCCAGGCCCGGCAGATAATCCATGACGCATCTGCCGCTCATATCCTTATAGCCGGTGCGGCAGCCCATGACCAGCTTCCCGCCTTCCCGGACGTAAGCCTCCAGAAGGGCCATGCGCTCCTTCGTCAGAATCACCGCGTGGGGATAGAAGAGCACCTCATATTTCCGCAGGTCGGAAAGGCCGGTGCGCTCTGTCAGATAGACAAAATCCACCGGCGTATGGGTCAGCTGCGCGGCGGCGAACAGATTTTTCAGGCTCTCCCGGTCCACCCGTTCATGCCATTTATCCAGCTGGGCGTCCCAGATGTTGTCGTAATCCTTCAGGATGCCGACCTTTGCTTCGTAAACGCTTCCGGCGACCTCCTGCAACCCTTCCAGCCTGTGATGAATGTCCCTAAGCTCCCGGAGCCGCCGGTTCTCCCTGCCGGAATAGTCCAGAATGCCGTGCCAGTAGATTTCCGTTCCCACCGTACAGGTGCGCCAGCGGAAGTAGCTCACATAATCCGCGCCGTGGGCGATGGACTGCATGGTCCAGAGCGTCATCTGGCCGGGCCTGGGCGTGGGCGCTTCCATACGGGTGTTCCAGCCGTTGGCCCCGGACTGCTGCTCCATGATGCCGAAATTGGGGGAAATGGCTCTGGTTTCCGTCAGATTCCGGCTCCATTTCCGGTCCTTCAGCAGATCCTTTTCCTTGTAATCGTCCAGGCAGTAGGCAAAATTCGGATAGGAATCGTAGGTGATAAAATCCAGGCTCTCTTCTGTCATCCGGTGGTTGTCCAGATTTCCGAACAGGCCGTTGGTGGTGATGAAATCATCCGGCTTTTTGTACTTCCGGATGATCTCCGCCTGCAGTCCGGCGAACCGGCAGGCGCTGTCGGAAATAAAACGCAGATAATCCAGCACCCGGTGGGGATTGGTGGAATTGCTGACGGTGGTCTGCGGCACATACACCTCGCTCCAGGCCGTATAGGTCTGGTTCCAGAACACCGTGCCCCAGGCCTCGTTCAGCGCCTCGATGGTGCCGTATTTTTTCTTCAGAAATTCCCGGAAGGCGACCGTATCGCTGTCCGAATAAAATTCCGAAGTCTCGCAGTTTAACTCGTTGTCGATCTGCCAGCCGATCACGCAGGGGCGGGGGCCGTAATGGGCCGCGGACTTTTCCGTGATGTTCGCCGCGAAGCGCTGATAGATGGCGGAATTATAGTTATAATGCCTTCTCGACCCATGCCGGTACAGGGTTCCGTCCATCCCCGCGTTCAGGATCTCCGGATATTCCTCCGCAAGCCAGGCGGGCGGCGTGGCCGTGGGCGTGCAGAAGATCACCTTCATGGGCGTCTCCTCCACCACATCCAGGAAGGAGTCAAAAAATTCGTAGGTGTACTCTCCCTCCCTGGGTTCGATCTTGTTCCAGGCAAATTCCGCGATGCGGATGACCCGGATGCCCGCCTCCAGCATCCTGTCCAGATCCTCCCTCCACAGACTCCTGTCCCAGTGTTCGGGATAATAACAGGTTCCCAGCGTCAGACTGTTTCCATTGATGATCTCTCTCATGTTCGCTCTCCTTCCTTATTTTCTCAGGCAATTCTGTTTCAGACGCCTCCGCGCTCCGTTTTCTTCCGCCGCGCCCCGGCTCTTTCCGCTGCGCCCGGCTCCTTCTGCTGCGTCCGACTCCTTTTACCTCTTCCGGAAAGCCGCCGCGCGGGACAGCACGCTCTCTCCCTCCATCAGGCGAAACCCCGTATGGGTTATGTGTCTGACCTTTTTTCCCTCGATCAGATCCAGAAGGACCCGGACGCACATGGCCCCCTGCTCCTGCGGGAAAAGAGAAATGGTGGTAAGCAGCGGGGACACATATTTTCTTGCGTCGATCCCGTCGATGCCCATGACGGAAATCTCCTCCGGCACCCGGATCCCCTGCTCCTGAAAGCCCCGGATCAGGCCCAGGGAAAATTCATCGTTGAAGCCCACGACGGCGGTGGCATCCAGCTTCCTTTCCAGAAAAAGCCGGGCCGCCAGCTTTCCCTTTCCGAAATAATCCTCGTTCACCAGGTTGATGTCTTCCTCCACCTCTTCCCGGAAGGATAAAAGCCTCGGATCCTCTGCCAGCCTGGGATCCTTCCTGGAAACGGCGA
The DNA here is from genome assembly GCA_019115665.1 of Candidatus Eisenbergiella pullistercoris. GTDB lineage: Bacteria > Bacillota > Clostridia > Lachnospirales > Lachnospiraceae > Eisenbergiella > Eisenbergiella pullistercoris. Next base: position 5,735 of record DXDD01000051.1, read on the forward strand.
TCACCCGGTCCCTTGCGTTTTTCATCCCCCGCTCATACATCCGGGCGAGAAAAGCCGCTGTGCGCACATTTCCGCCGTCCGCCGGGTAGGGCGTCCCGAAGGCGACCTTTCCGTGTCCGCGCTTCTCCAGCCAGTCCAGCGCCGCTTCCATCACCCGATAGGTATCCACCTCCACCAGCGGCGCGGTCTGCCTCCCGGCCTGCCCGCCCGCTTTTCCCAAACGCTTCCCCACTCCGGCCGCCTCTCCATAGGCGGCGCTCACCACGGGCAGATGGTAGTTTTTTCCGTAATTTTTCAGATAATAGGCGGCGATCACTTCGTCCTGCATGATGATCCCGTCCACCAGCGTATTTCTGATATCGGAAAATTCCACCTTCCCGTTGAACAGCACCAGATATCCCCGTTTTGCCGCCTCGTCCAGCATCCCTTTATAGAGCTGGATGTTAAAGGCGTTGTCCACATTTTTGCAGTAAAACAGGATCTGCTTCGTCCGTCTCTTCTGCAGGGAAATGGCCACCGGATTCGGCGCGTAGTTCAACTCCTCCGCGATCTTCAGGATCCGTTCCTTCTTCTCTTTCGCCACGTAGCCGCTGTTGTTCAGCGCCCTGGAGACCACGGAAACGGAGGTTCCCGCCCGCCTGGCGATATCCAGGCGCGTCGCCGTTTTCTTTTCCATCGGTTTTCGCTCCTTCCGACATATCCATTCTATGTGACAGCGCCATACCGCGCAATCTGTGTATATGTGGTCACGCGTCCATATTTCTGATAAAAGGAACCGGCACAGCCTGCGCCGTGCCGGTTCCGCTTTGTTTTCTGTTATTCTTTGATAAAGAGCCCGCCCGGCCGCATGTCCGGCCAGTCCCTTCAGGAATCCGTTTCTCAGGCCTTGCCGACGGAACCGAACATTTCCATCTTTTCCTTCACGGTATCCTTGATCGCCTGTGCGCCGGGAGCCAGGAGCTTACGAGGGTCATAGCCCTTGCCCTGCTGATCCTTGCCTGCCTCGATGTACTCTCTGGTAGCGGCGGCAAATGCCAGCTGGCACTCGGTATTCACGTTGATCTTGGAAACGCCGAGGGAGATCGCCTTCTTGATCATGTCAGCCGGAATTCCGGTGCCGCCGTGAAGAACCAGCGGAAGATCTCCGGTGAGCTGCTGGATGGCATCCAGAGTCTCGAAGGAAAGTCCCTTCCAGTTTGCGGGATATTTGCCGTGGATGTTGCCGATGCCTGCTGCCAGGAAATCAACGCCCAGATCAGCTACCATCTTGCACTCCTTGGGATCCGCGCACTCGCCCATTCCGATTACGCCGTCCTCTTCGCCGCCGATGGAACCAACCTCTGCCTCGATGGAGAGTCCCTTCTCATGAGCAGCCGCAACCAGCTCCTTGGTCTTGGCAACGTTCTCTTCGATCGGATAATGAGATCCGTCGAACATGATGGAGGAGAATCCGGCTTCGATGCACTTGTAGCAGGCTTCATATCCGCCGTGATCCAGATGCAGAGCAACCGGAACGGTGATGTTCAGCTCTTCGAGCATTCCGTTTACCATTCCAACTACGGTCTTATAACCGGCCATGTACTTTCCTGCGCCCTCGGAAACGCCGAGGATGACGGGAGAATTCAGCTCCTGAGCCGTCTGAAGGATAGCTTTCGTCCACTCCAGATTGTTGATGTTGAACTGACCGACTGCATAGTGGCCGGCTTTCGCCTTGTCGAGCATTTCTTTTGCTGATACTAACATGTTTCCTCCTGTTCCGCCGCATATGCGGCTTTCAATCCGGCAGAGCAATCTCTGCCTTTCTTTCCGGAAATCCGGATGCCGCGGCAGCTGTCTGATACGGTGCACGGCTGTGCCCGTCCGACGCACTGGCGCAGGGATCAAACCTTTTTCCGATGCTATTATACCCCATATTTACGCAAAAGAAAATATGGAAAGTTAATCTTTTCACAAAATCCGCCCGGCCGGCGCAGGGATCACTCTCTCGGAACGCGGAAATGGATGCGGCGCTTCTGATTCCGGATATCCACCTCCTGATGCTTCCCGCCGAATTCCCCGTCCAGCGTCCACGGCACCTCCTCCTCCGATTCAAAACGGAGAGATGCGCTCTTAAAGCAGTACATCTGATCCGTATCGATCTTCCGGTTCACCAGGTCCGCAAGAATCTGATTCAGCTCCATGGCATTGTTGGGTCTTTTGATCAAAGTCACCTCAAAAAGGCCGTCGTCCAGCTCCACATACTTTCCCGTGATCCGCTTAAAGCCTCCCACGGACATGGAGTTGGTCACCATGCCGAAGATGAAGTCTCCCTCCACCTCCATCTCCTCGGCCAGCACCCGCATCCGGTAGGAACGCACGGAGGGAAGCCGCATCATTCCCTCCAGCAGATAGGCCATATGGCCGAGCACGTTTTTGAACTGCTGCTTCGTCTCATAAGAGACCTCCGTAAACAGTCCGAACGCCGCTATGTAGACGAAGGTATCCTCGTTAAAGGAGCCGATGTCGCAGGGAAACAGCTTTCCCTCCGTCACGGTCCTTGCCGCCTGAAGCATATTTTTCGGAAGGCCCAGGCTTTTTGCAAAATCATTGGTGCTTCCCGCCGGGATATATCCCACAGGGACGATCTTGCCGCTTCGCAGAATCCCGGTCACCACCTCGTCCAGGGTGCCGTCTCCTCCGCCCGCGACCACGCAGTCATATCTTCTCGCCTTCTCCTGAGCCGCGCGCACCGCGTCGCCTGCATACTGGGTCGGGTAGACCGTAACCTCATTGCCGCCCTTTACCAGGATATCGATGATATCGCTCAGCCGGCTTTTGATCCGTTCCTTTCCCGCCTTGGGATTATAGATAAAAAGCATCTTCTTTTTCGCCATGAATGATCGCCTCCCTTCCGGACTCCCCCGCCGTCAGCGCCGGGCGGACGCTGTTGCGACCGGACAGGGGAACTTCCTCTGTCCGCTTTCGCAATATGCACAAAAAGGAGCATGAACCATGCTCCTTCTCATTTATCCTAACGTCTGCGTCCGTGTCAGCTTTTTTCGCCGCACAGATACTTTGCGATATCCTCCACTGCCGTTTCCTCATCCGGGCCGTCCGCGATCACCGTAACCATTTCCCCGGTGTCGAGTCCCAGGCTCATCATTCCCATGATGCTCTTGGCGTTGACGCGCCGCCCCTCGGATTCCAGGTACACGCTGCTGTCATGCTGGCTTGCCACCTGTACGAGCATCGCCACAGGTCTTGCCTCAAGACCGCTGCTCAGCTGAATCCTGACTGCCTTCATTTTCATAATCTCTCCTCCTTTACTGCTCTTTCCTCACTTCCCTGAGCCTGTCCGCAAGCTCGCTCAGCTTCCGAAGTCTGTGATTCACTCCGGATTTTCCCACCGGAGGGTTCAGGTACTCTCCCAGTTCCCTAAGCGGAGCGTCGGGATTGGCCAGGCGCACCTCCGCCATCTGCCTGAGATTATCCGGGAGATTGGCCAGTCCGTATCTCTGCTTCAGATACAGAATATCGTCCACCTGACGGGTGGACGCGCTGACCGTTTTGCTGATATTCGCCGTTTCACAGTTCACTCTTCGGTTTACGGAATTGCGCATTTCCTTCACAATTCTGTAATTTTCAAATGTCATCAGGGAAACATGGGCTTCCACAATGTTCAGGAAGTCTGAAATCCCTGTTCCATCCTTCATATATACGATCCTGTACTTTTTGCGCTGTACGATTCTCGCCTCAACCTGAAAAAGAAGCAGAATGGAACAGATCTGCTCTGCCTGCGCCGGATTTGTGCAGACGATTTCAAGATGATAGCTCTTTTCCGGATCGCTCATGGAGCCTGCCGCAAGAAAAGCGCCTCTCAAAAAAGCCCTCTGGCAGCACGCGTTCCTGATGATCAGCGTGCTCACCGGCTCTCTCAGATTGCCGGGGACGCCGTCTTTATCCATAAACTTTGCAGCCTGGAGTACCTGACGGACCTCATCCGGGTTCTCCAGCAGGATGCTGCAGGATGTGGATCTCCCTGCCGCTTTTTTTGAAAATGTCACATTTACGCTAGTATTTATATTAAATGTTTTCTTTAACAATGTAAAGCATTTTCTGATAACCGCCTCATTTTCAGCCTGAATGGACAGCTTTAACGTATTTTCTTTCTTTTTTTCGGCAGATTGCACAAAATCCGTTTCTCTCTCCTGAGCCCCGACATAGTGGCCGCAGAAATGGAGGATCGCCGCCAGCTCCGCGATCTGGCAGTGTCTGGCCGCCGGCACATGCTTTACAAGCTCTTCCTTCACCGTTCCCGAAAAAGACATTTTTCCTCCATTCCAGGGCGCCGGCGCACTCCCGTCCGGAAACGGAAGGCGCCGGCGCTCTTATTTCACATCCCTGTGGCTGATGGTCAGTCCGTAGCTCCCCTGATCCTTCAGCCTGGCATACAGCTCATTGGCCAGCGTAACGCTGCGGTGCTTCCCGCCGGTGCAGCCGATCCCCACCACAAGCTGATACTTTCCTTCCTTAATGTAGTTCGGAATCAGGAAAAGAAGCATATCCGTCAGCCTGTCCAGAAATTCCTTCGCCTCCGGAAAGCTCATCACGTAGTCCTGCACGCCCTTATCGTTTCCGGTCATATACTTCAGCTCGTCGATGTAAAACGGATTGGGCAGAAACCTCACGTCAAAGACCAGATCCGCGTCCGCCGGTATCCCGTGCTTGAAGCCAAAGGAAACGATGCTGACCATAAGGTTATTATATTCTCCGTTCTGCACAAAAATCCTGTCGATTTCTTCCTTCAGCTCGCGGGTCAGAAGCTTGGACGTATCTATGATGTAGTCGGCGCGCTTTTTCATATCCGAAAGGATCTTTCTCTCCTTCCGGATCCCGTCCTCGATCCGGTTATCCTGCGGCGTGCAGAGCGGATGCATGCGGCGCGTTTCCTTATACCGCTTTACCAGGACGTCGTCTCCCGCGTCCATGAACAGGATCTCAAAAACAAAGCCGTTCTGCCTCATCCGGTCCAGGATGCGGATGGCGTCCCCGAAGGTCTGCTCCGCGCGCACATCCAGGCCGAGCGCCGCCTTTGAAATCTCGTTGTTCGGCATGGTCAGAAGCTCCATGAACTTCTCGATCAGCGGCACGGGCAGATTATCCACGCAGAAAAATCCCGCATCCTCCAGAAATTTCATGGCGGTGCTTTTTCCGCTGCCGCTCATCCCCGTCACTACTACGAATCTCACCCGTTCCTCCTCCGTCGTCTCTGAAACAGCCTGCGTCCGGCCGTCTTAAAAATCTCCCAGGAAAATGACCTCCGGCTCCAGGCTTACGCCGAACCTCTCCTTCACCCTCTCGGAAACCTCCGCGATCAGCTCCGCGATATCCGCCGCAGTCGCCGTCCCGTCATTGATGATGAAGCCGCAGTGCTTATCCGACACCCTTGCGCCGCCGATCCGCGCTCCCCGCAGTCCGGCGTCCATGATCAGCTTCCCGGCGAAATACCCCTCCGGCCTTTTAAAGGTGCTTCCGGCGCTGGCATATTCCAGAGGCTGCTTCTGCTTTCTTTTTGCCGCAAGGTCGTTCATCCGGGCCAGGATCTCTTCCCGGTTCCCGTCCGAAAGCCGCATCGTCACCTCGAGGACGACATAGGGCCTGTCCTTCAGGACGCTTCTGCGGTAGGAAAACTCCATGGTATCGTTGTCCAGCTCCATCAGACTGCCGTCCTTCGCCATCACTACGACCGATTCCACCAGCGCTCCCAGCTCTCCGCCGTATGCGCCCGCGTTCATCCGCACGCCGCCTCCCACGCTTCCCGGGATTCCCGAAGCGAATTCCAGGCCGGCAAGACCGCTTTCCATGGCCGTCTTCGCCGCTTTTGCCAGAGAAACGGCTGCCCCGCAGGTCAGCCGGTTCCCTTCCGTTCTTATCTTTTCAAATTCCCGGCCAAGCCGGATCACCACGCCTCTGTAACCCTTGTCTCCTACGAGAAGGTTGCTTCCGTTTCCAAGAAGAAAAAACGGCCAGCCGGTCAGGTTCAGATAGCGGATCACCTTTTCCAGCTGCTGCCTGTCATCCGCCGTAACAAACACCTCGGCAGGGCCGCCCACCCGGAAAGTGGTATGTTCGGACATCGGCTCCTGCTGTCTGATATTCTCCGCCGGAACCACGCCGGCCAGAAATTCCAATAAAGCTCTGCTCACTGCTGCTCCCATTCCTCATGTCTTTTTTTATATCCTATGCCGCCCGCGGCGTCCTTAATCCAGAACCATTCTCGCAGCGCCATAGATTCCGGCGTCGTTTCCCAGCGTAGCCAGCGCGAACAGAGCGCCGCGGCTTCCGGAAAACGCGCTTGGCGTATAATACTTCTGAATATAATCCAGAAGGACAGGGCCCGCTTTGGATACGCCGCCGCCGATCACGAAAATCTCCGGATTCACCACAGCGGCGATCCCGGCCAGCGTCTTTCCGAGGATCTCGCCGAAGCGCTCCGCCACCTCTATTGCCAGCTCATCCCCGCTCTTTACCGCGTCGAATACGGTTTTTGCGGAAATGCTCTCGCTCTGCCGCAGCACGCTGGGCTTATCGTCCTCAGCCAGCCTGCGCTTTGCCAGCCGCACGATGCCCGTCGCGGAGGTATACTGCTCCAGGCAGCCGCAGTTTCCGCAGTTGCAGCGCTCCGGCTCGCCGTCCATCACATGGATGTGGCCGATCTCGCCGCCCGCTCCCGTAGCTCCGGAAAGGATCTTTCCATCCACAATGATGCCGCCGCCCACGCCGGTTCCCAGCGTCACCGCAACCACGTTGGAATAGCCCTGGCCGCCGCCCTTCCACATCTCTCCGAGGGCTGCCACGTTGGCGTCGTTGCCCGCCTCTACAGGGAGATTCAGAAGACTCTGCAGCTCATTTTTCAGGCTGAAGGTTCCCCAGCCCAGGTTCACGGCCACATAGACCGTTCCCTTCGCGTCGATGGGGCCGGGCGCGCCGATCCCCACGCCCGCGATATCCTCTCTGGAAACCTCCCGTTCCTTCATCTTGCCCAGAATGCTCGCCGCCACATCGGGAAGGATGTGCTTTCCGTTCTCCTGTGTTCTCGTCGGGATCTCCCACTTTTCCAGAAGATTTCCCTCTTCGTCAAAAAAACCAAGCTTGACCGTGGTTCCTCCCACATCCACACCAAAACAGTACCTCATACTTCCTCCTCATCTTCCTCTCTTCTTCTCGCCAGGGAATTCTGCACGCGCGTATAGAGCTCCTGCGCCGCGTTGTACCCCATCTTCTTCTGGCGGTGGTTGACGGCCGCGGATTCGCAGATGATCGCCAGATTCCGCCCCGGACGGATGGGAATGCTGTGGCAGACCACCTTGTTCCCCAGATACTCCGTATATTCTTCCTCCAGCCCCAGCCGGTCATATTCCTTATCCTTGTTCCAGTCCTCCAGCCGGATCACCAGATCGATGCTCTGGGTATCCTTGACGCTGGATACGCCGAACAGGGTCTTGACGTCGATGATGCCGATGCCGCGCAGCTCAATGAAATGCTTGGTGATGTCCGGCGCGGAGCCGATCAGCGTATCGTCGCTGACCTTTCGGATCTCCACCACATCGTCGGAAACCAGGCGGTGTCCTCTCTTGATCAGCTCCAGGGCCGCCTCCGATTTTCCGATGCCGCTCTCGCCCGTGATCAGGACGCCCTCGCCGTATACGTCCACCAGCACGCCGTGAACGGAGATGCACGGCGCCAGCCTGACGTTCAGCCAGCGGATGGCTTCGGCCATGAAGGCGGAGGTGGCCTTCTTGGTCATCAGGATGGGAACCTTCTTCTCAATGGCGATCTGACGGAAGAGCGGATCAGGCTGAAGCTCCCGGCAGTATACCACGCAGGGCATGGCATAGGAGAAAAACTGATTGTAGATCTCCAGCTTCCTTTCCTCGGGCATGGCTTCCATATAAGAGTATTCCACAAAGCCGATGATCTGCAGCCGCGTAGGCTCATGGTGTTCAAAATAGCCGGCAAGCTGCAGCGCCGGTCGGTTGATATCAGGCTGTGTGATCCGGATTCCCTTCACCTGGATCTCAGGCGTCAAATTTTCCAGCTTCATCTTCTCTATCAGGTCGGTAAGATTGACATGCGGCATAATTTTCCTTCCTTTCCTTTTTTCTGTTCCACGAAAACACATCCCGGCTCCCGGAACGGCCGTCCCGTCCGCCTTCCGGGCTGACGCGGGCTATAGTTATGGTTATTTTAACACAGAACCATGAAAAAAAGAATAGATTTCTTCCGCTATATGCTCCGGAATCTCCGGCACCTGCGACAGCCTTTCCACATCGGCCTGACGGATCTCATCGATGGAGCGGAAATCCCGCATCAGAGCCTTCCGCCTTGCCGGCCCCACGCCCGGAATGCCGTCCAGCACGGAGCGGACCTGCTCTTTGCTTCTCAGGGAACGGTGGTATTCGATGGCGAACCGGTGCGCCTCGTCCTGAATCCTGGTGATCAGCTTAAAGCCTTCGCTCCTGGTATCGATCTCGATCTCCCGGTTCTGGTAGTACAGTCCTCTGGTCCGGTGGTTATCGTCCTTCACCATGCCGCAGACAGGAATGGAAAGCCCCAGCTCGGAAAGCACCTGCAGGGCCACGTTCACCTGCCCTTTTCCGCCGTCCATCAGGAGCAGATCGGGGAAACGGGTGAAGCTGCCGAATTCCTTTTCCAGCTGCTTATCCTCCAGCTCCTTCGTTTCCTCCATGCCGTGCTGGAATCGTCTTGTCAGCACCTCCTTCATGCAGGCGTAATCGTCCGGGCCGGACACGGTTTTGATCCGGAATTTCCGGTAATCGCTGCGCTTTGGCTTTCCCTTTTCATAGACCACCATGGAGCCCACGTTTTCAAAGCCGCTGATGTTGGAGATATCGAAGGCCTCCATCCGGTTCGCCTCCGGAATGGACAGCAGGGCGCAGATTTCCTTCACCGCGCCGATGGTCCGGCCCTCCTCCCTCTTGATGCGCTCCCGGTCCTTTGAGAGGACCAGCTTCGCGTTGGTCGCCGCAAGCTCCACCAGCTTTTCCTTCGTTCCCTTTTTCGGTACGCGGATGTATACCCGGCTTCCTTTTCTGGCGGAAAGCCACTGCTCCAGCACGGGAATATCCTCAATCTCATGCTGCAGCATCAGCTCCCTGGGAATGAAGGGCGTGCCCGCATAAAACTGCTTGACGAAATCCAAAAGCACCTGGGCCTGGGTGCAGTCCTGGGTCCGGGTCATGATGAAATGCTCCCTGCCGATCAGCTTTCCTCCCCGGACGAAGAAAACCTGCACCACGGCGTCGTTCTCATCCCGCGCCAGAGCGATGATATCCTTATCCTCTCCGTCGCTGTCCGTGATCTTCTGCTTCTGGGCTACCTGCTTCACGCTGTTGTACAGATCCCGGTATCGGATCGCCTCCTCAAAATCCAGTCTTTCCGAGGCCTCCTCCATCTTCTGCCGCAGGCTGTTCAGGATCGGATCGAAATTTCCATTCAGGAAATCCAGCGCCTGCTCCACCTGCGCGCGGTATTCCTCCTTCGTCACATATTCCTGGCAGGGCGCCATGCACTGACCGATGTGATAGTTCAGGCAGGGCCGCTCCAGGCCGATATCGCGGGGCAGCGCCCGGCTGCAGGTCCGAAGCTTATACAGCCTGTTGATCAGCTCGATGGTCTCCTTCACCGCAAAGGCCGAGGTAAACGGTCCGAAATAACGGGACTTATCCTTTTTCATCTGCCTGGAAAACAGCACTCTCGGGAAATCCTCTCCCATGGTCACCTTGATATAGGGATAGGTCTTATCGTCCTTGAGCATGGTATTGTACTTGGGATTATGCTCCTTGATCAGGTTGTTTTCCAGAACCAGAGCCTCCAGCTCCGAATCCGTCACAATGTACTCGAAACGGGCGATCTTCGTCACCATCTTCTCGATCTTGGGGCTTTTGTTCGTGCTCTCCCGGAAATAGGAACGCACCCGGTTTCTCAGGCTGATCGCCTTTCCCACATAAATGATGGCGTCGTCCTGATCGTGCATGATATAGACCCCCGGCTTTGCCGGAAGCTTTTTCAGTTCTTCCTCAATCTGAAACATTCTGCCTCCCTGTATTCTTTCTCTCTCCCTGTATTTTGTCCCCATAGACGAAAAGTGTGCGCCAAAGCGCACACTTTCCTTAATTCTGATCCGTGGGAGAAAACGGCACATTGGAAAATCTTCCTACCGGTCCCTGCGGGCGGTCTGATCCGCCTCCGTCCGGGCCGCTTTCGTTTCGGCCGCTTCTATCCTGCCCGCCATCGTTCCGGCTGTTTCCGTTCGCGGCGCTGTCGTTCCAGCCATTGCCGCCGCTGTCCTTTCCGTCCAGATCCAGTCCCTCGTCCTGTTTCCAGAAATCCCCATCCGGCTCCGGGATGCCGCTGCCGCTTCCCTTCCACCGGTTTTCCTCCTGCCGCGCGGCAGGCTGATCCGTCTGCCCGCTTCCCGGCATACCGGGATCAGACGCGCTCCGGTTCTGAAACGGTCCCCCGGGCATTCCCGTATCCGGCTGTCCGGCAGGACCCGTCTGCGGCCTCCATTCAGAAGTGGGATCAGGATCCTTCCGCCCGGAACCGCTCCGCAAAGAGGTATCTTCCGGCTTTTCCTCCGGCTCCGGGATGCCCTTTTCCTTCCGGTAGATCTTCATGAACTCCTTGCCGGTGATGGTTTCCTTCTCGATCAGGTACGCCGCGATCTTATCCAGAATGGTGCGGTTCTCACGCAGCAGTCTCAGCGCTTCGTCGTAGCATTCCTTTAAGATGCGCATCACCTCGGTATCCACCTCGGCGGCGGTCACGTCCGAGCAGTTCATCACCGCCCGGCCCTCCAGATACTGGCTCTCTATCGTCTGCAGCCCGATCAGGCCGAATTTTTTGCTCATGCCGTACTGAGTCACCATGGCTCTGGCGATGCTGGTGGCCTTTTCGATATCATTGGAGGCTCCCGTGGTCACGGTATCGAATACGATCTCCTCCGCCGCGCGTCCGGCCAGCAGGCCCACCAGCATGGCGTGAAGCTCCGCCTCCGTATTCAGATATTTTTCCTCCTCCGGCACCTGCATCACATACCCAAGCGCGCCCATGGTCCTGGGAACGATGGTGATCTTCTGCACCGGCTCGGCGTTCTTCTGCAGAGCGGATACCAGCGCGTGGCCCACCTCATGATAGGAAACGATGCGCCGTTCCTCTTTGCTCATGATGCGGTCCTTCTTTTCCTTACCCACAAGCACCTGCTCCACGGCCTCGAACAGATCCTTCTGGCAGACATACTCCCTGCCCTGCTTGACCGCGTTGATGGCGGCCTCGTTGATCATGTTGGCGAGATCGGAGCCCACCGCGCCGCTGGTCGCCAGGGCGATGGCGTCCAGGTCCACCGTCTCGTCCATCAGAACATCCTTGGAATGCACCTTCAGGATCTCCACACGGCCCCTCAGATCCGGCTTGTCCACAATGATCTGCCGGTCAAAACGGCCGGGACGAAGCAGCGCCTTGTCCAGGATCTCCGGGCGGTTGGTCGCGCCCAGGATCAGGATGCCGCGGGAGCTGTCAAAGCCGTCCATTTCGCTCAGAAGCTGATTCAGCGTCTGCTCCCGTTCCTCGTTGCCGCCGCCGTACTTGGAATCCCGGCTGCGGCCGATGGCGTCGATCTCATCGATGAAAATGATGCAGGGGGCGTTCTTCGTCGCCTCCTTGAACAGATCACGCACGCGGGACGCGCCCACGCCCACATAAAGCTCGATAAAATCGGAGCCGGTCAGCGAAAAGAAAGGAACGTGCGCCTCTCCCGCGACCGCCTTTGCCAGCAGGGTCTTTCCGGTTCCGGGAGGCCCGACCAGAAGCGCGCCCTTGGGGAGCTTCGCGCCGATCTTGGAGTATCTTCCCGGATTATGCAGGAAATCCACCACCTCCTGCAGGGACTCCTTGGCCTCGTCCTCGCCCGCCACGTCCTTGAAGGTGACGCCGGTCTCCCTCTGCACATAGACCTTGGCGTTGCTCTTTCCAACCCCCATGGGGCCGCCGCTTCCGGACATCTTGCGCATCAGGAAGTTAAAGAGGATGATGATCGCCACAAAGGGAAGCACATAGGTCAGAAGAATCGAAAGGATCAGTCCGGAGCTGTCCGGGACCTCTTCGTAGATCTCCACGCCGTGTTCGAGCAGAAACGACGTTCTCGTCTCATCGTCCACCACGCCCGTATAATAGGTGATCTCCGGCTGCTGCATAAACGGATTTTCCGCGTTTTCCGACTTGGGAATGATGGTGATCTGAGAGTCTCCGATCTCCACGCGCTCCACGCGTCCCGCCTCCACCATCTCCAGGAATTCATTGTAGGAGATCTCCTGGCTGGAAACGCCGCTCAGCATCCGCATGAAAAAGCTCATGCACAGAAGCGTCACCAGCGCGGCGATCAGAATCATCATCAGATTCTGTCTTCTCGGAGGCTGTCCTCCCGGTCCCCCCGGCCCCTGCGGCCCGCCGCTCTGGCCGCCGTTGTTATTGTAGCCGCCTCCGTTATAATTGTTCAGATTGTTATTGTCCATTCGTAAAAACCTTTCTGCATTGCCGGTTTTCCCGGCCGGCTGTCCACCAGAGCAGGGCTTCCGGCTTCTGCCTCCGCCGCGTCTGACTTCTACCTATTATATGGTTTCACCGTTTATAAATCAATATTTATTCTGTGAAAATATGATGCAAACTATAAAAGATTTGTGAAATGCCGGCGCGGCAAATGCGCGGACCTGGCTGCGCAGCACCCCCTGATTTTCAGTTTTTTCAAAAAAAAGTAGATTTTTCTTCTTTTTTTGTTGTATAATATTAACTTGAATTTTAAAAAAAGAGGGGAACCTTTTGCATGTCAATCCGGCTTGTCCAAAGGCCGGCGCAGCAGGCCGTATCTTCAGGAAATACGGCAGACAGGAGAACGCTATGGCAGTAAAATATGTATTCGTAACAGGCGGCGTAGTATCCGGGCTCGGCAAGGGGATCACCGCCGCGTCTCTGGGACGGCTTCTCAAGGCCCGCGGATATCAGGTGACCATGCAGAAGTTCGACCCCTACATCAATATCGACCCGGGAACCATGAACCCTGTCCAGCATGGCGAGGTCTTCGTCACCGAGGACGGGACGGAAACCGATCTGGATCTGGGACATTACGAGCGTTTCATTGATGAAAATCTGGACCGGAACGCCAACGTCACCACCGGAAAGGTTTTCTGGTCCGTCCTGCAGAAGGAACGGCGGGGCGATTACGGCGGCGGCACGGTCCAGGTCATCCCTCACATCACCAACGAGATCAAGAGCCGCTTCTATCGGAATTTCACAGACGATGAAACCCGGATCGCCATCATCGAGGTGGGCGGCACCATAGGCGATATTGAAAGCCAGCCTTTTGTGGAATCCATCCGCCAGTTTCAGCGGGAGGTCGGCCACGAAAACGCGATCCTGATCCATGTCACCCTGATCCCCTATCTGCGCGCCTCTCAGGAGCTGAAGACCAAGCCCACCCAGGCCAGCGTCAGGGAGCTGCAGGGAATGGGAATCCAGCCGGATATCATCGTCTGCCGCAGCGAGATCCCCCTCACCCAGTCTGTGCGGGACAAGATCTCCCTGTTCTGCAACGTTCCAAACAGCCGGGTTCTGCAGAATCTGGATGTGGAATACCTCTATGAGGCCCCGCTTGCCATGGAAAAGGAGCATCTGGCCGACGTGGTCTGCGACTGTCTCCATCTGGAAAACAGGGAACCGGAGCTTTCCGACTGGAAGGCCATGGTAGAGGCCCTGCGTTCTCCGAAGGATACCGTGACCATCGCTCTGGTGGGAAAATATATCCAGCTTCATGACGCTTACATCAGCGTGGTGGAAGCGCTGAAGCACGGCGGCATCTCCAACCGGGTGAACGTACAGATCCGATGGGTGGATTCCGAGCTGGTCACGCCGGAAAACGCCGAGGGATATCTTGCGGATGCGGATGGGATCCTGGTTCCGGGCGGTTTCGGAGACAGGGGGATCGAAGGCATGATCGCCGCCATCGCCTTTGCCAGAACGAGGCGCATTCCCTATCTGGGCCTGTGCCTGGGCATGCAGCTGGTCATGGTGGAATTTGCCCGGCATGTGCTGGGATTCGCGGATGCGCACAGCGCGGAGTTCGATCCCGCCACCACCCATCCCGTCATCGCGCTGATGCCGGATCAGAACGGCGTGGAGGACATCGGCGGGACCCTGCGCCTTGGCTCCTGTCCCTGCAGGCTGGCGAAGGATTCCCTGGCATACCGTCTCTACGGAACAGAAAACATCACCGAGCGCCACAGGCACCGCTATGAGGTGAACAATGATTTCCGCAGCGCCCTGACCGCAGGCGGCATGAAGCTTTCCGGCCTGTCGCCGGACGGACGCATCGTGGAAATGTGCGAGCTGCCGGAGCATCCGTTCTTTATCGCCACACAGGCGCATCCGGAGCTGAAATCCAGGCCCAACCGGCCGCATCCTCTTTTTACAGGCTTCATTGCAGCCGCGCTGAAGGAAAAAGAACAGAAGGGAAGTTCCAAATTATGAAATACGGATTCGACAACAACAAATACCTGAAAATGCAGTCAGAGCACATCCGGGAACGCATCGCCATGTTCGGCAACAAGCTTTACCTGGAATTCGGAGGCAAGCTTTTTGACGACTATCATGCTTCCCGCGTTCTTCCCGGCTTTGAACCGGACAGCAAATTTAAAATGCTCACCCAGCTGAAGGAGCACGCGGAGATCGTGGTGGTCATCAGCGCCTCCTCCATCGAAAGCAACAAGATCCGCCAGGATTCCGGTCTGACCTACGGAGAAGAGGTCATCCGCCTTGTGCAGACCTTCCGTCAGAAGGGCTTTCTGTCCGACTCCGTGGTCATCACCCAGTATGCCGGACAGCCTGCGGCGGATCAGTTCCGCACACGCCTGACCAATCTGGGCATCCGTTCCTACCTGCACTATATCATCGACGGCTATCCGGACAACATCGATCTGATCGTCAGCGACGAGGGCTACGGCCGGAACGAATATGTGGAAACCAGCCGCCCCCTGGTCGTGGTTACGGCTCCCGGACCCGGAAGCGGAAAAATGGCGACCTGCCTTTCCCAGCTCTATCACGAGCATAAGCGGGGCGTCCAGGCCGGCTACGCCAAATTTGAAACCTTCCCCATCTGGAACCTCCCGCTGAAGCACCCGGTCAATATTGCCTATGAAGCCGCCACCGCCGATCTGAACGATGTGAACATGATCGATCCCTTCCATCTGGAGGCCTATCACACCACCACGGTCAATTATAACCGGGATGTGGAGATCTTTCCGGTCCTTCACGCCATTTTTGAAGAGATCATGGGGGAATGCCCCTACAAATCTCCCACCGATATGGGCGTTAATATGGCCGGCAACTGCATCATCGACGACGAGGTCTGCCGCGAGGCCGCAAGCCAGGAGATCATCCGGCGCTACTATGCCTGCCTGTGCGACCTGAAGCGGGGCAACAGCTCCAGAGAGATCCTGTACAAGCTGCAGCTTCTCATGAAGCAGGGCGGCCTGACCATCAAGGACCGTCCCGTGGTAAATGCCGCCATGAAGCGGGAGGAGGAAACCGGCCATCCGGCCGTAGCCATCGAGCTTCCCAACGGTCAGCTGGTCACGGGAAAGACGACCGATCTTCTGGGCGCCGCCTCCGCCTGCCTTCTGAACTCCCTGAAGGTGATCGAAGGCATCGACCACGGGGTGCATCTGGTATCTCCCACCGCCATCGAACCGATCCAGACGCTCAAGACCGCTTACCTTGGAAGCATCAATCCCAGGCTTCACACCGATGAAATCCTGATCGCCCTTTCCATCAGCGCGGCGACGGACAGGCGGGCGGCTCTCGCCCTGAGCGCCCTGAGACAGCTGCGTGGCTGCGAGGTCCACTCCTCCGTCATGCTCTCCCCGGTGGATGAAGGCGTCTTCAAAAAGCTCGGCATGCATCTGACCTGCGAACCGAAAACGGAAGCGAAAGACGACCGGAAATGACCGGGGCGTCAGAAAGCCGGCGGTCTGCCCGCGCAGTCCGGGGATTTTCCCGGCTGCGCGGCGGCAGATCCGCCGGCTTCTTTTTCCGCCTTTTTTGCTTTTCAGATTCCTTCCCCGCCGGGGCCTTACCGCTTCCCGGCTTTCCTGTCCTCAGAGTCTCGTCTTATAATTTCCCAGAACAGAAACCCCTTCGTCGATCACCATGAACGCATGAGGATCATGCCTGTAAATGATATTCCTCAGCTGGCTCAGCTCATATTTGGAGGCCAGGATATAAAGCACATGCACGGGCTCCTCCGTGTAGGCTCCCACCGCCTCCCACCTTGTCACGCCTCTGTCCAGTTCGGAAAAGATCTCCTTTTCCATTTCCTCATCCTTCTTCTTTGTGATGACCCGGACTTCCACGTTAATGGTCTGCGCGTGAACCTTGTCAATGGCAAAGGCGCTGACGAAAGCGTAGATCAGGGAATAGATCACCGTAGGAACATTGAACAGGAAAAGGCATACGCCGTACAGCACCACATTGACCGCCATGTTCACCCGGCCCACCCGGAAATCTCTGCGCCACTTGATGAGCATCATGCCTACGATATCCGTTCCGCCCAGGGAACCGCCGCATTTCAGCGCCAGTCCCATTCCTACGCCGCAGATCATGCCGCCGATCACGCAGCAGGCGAGCCGGTCGTCCGGCAGGATGGGCTGATCCGGAATGGGGATCAGCGAAAGCAGCACGGTCACGATGGTGACGCACACCACCGTCTTTGCAAAAAACCTGCGGCCGATCCGCTTCATGGACAGAAGCAGGATGGGCGCGTTGATCAGATAATAGATCACGCCGGCGATATCGAAGCCCTGAACGGGCAGATGCATGTAGTCCACAAGCACCGTCCTGATGACCTGCGCGAAGCCCATGATCCCGCCGCTGTAAAGGGACACCGGGACAATGAAAAGATTGATCCCCAGCGAATAGATCACCGCTCCGCCCATGGCCCCGAAAAATCGGTTGATCTGATACCATTTCCAGTATTTTTCAATTTCCAGAAGTTTCTGTGTCGCGTGTTCCATGACTCCCTCCCGCTTCCGCCGGTCCGCAGGCCGCTTCTGTCAGTCCGCAGGCCGGCTGCCGGTCATCCGCGGGCCTCCGGAACCGGCCTGCGGCTTTCCGGCATATTCTGTCGTGCACCTGCTTCTATTATAACCGGTCGGAGCGTGTTTTGCACCTGTTTTATCCCCGGCGAAAAATTTTCTTGCCTGTCCCGCCCGGAGGTGTTACAATACAGTCAGGCATAAAATTTCTCAAAAGCCTTTCGGCTTTTCAGGCAGGACGATCTTCCGTCCATTCTAATTTTCTTGCATTTCAGAAACTCTATGCTGAATCCCTGAAACCCATACACCAGACCACAGAATCGGCAGGAGCCTCTGAAAATACGGCTCCGGCGCCGCTGAGAACGCGTTTCTTATATTTTTCGCGTTTC
>DXDD01000052.1 GCA_019115665.1 Candidatus Eisenbergiella pullistercoris
TCCGATGGTGTACAAACCGGCGCCAGAGAAGAAAAAATATTGGAATACACTCGGATACATGGGGCTGTTACAAGAAATGATATAATCGGATTGCTTGGGGTGAGTTCATCTACCGCTGCCAGAATCCTGAAAAAACTGGTAAAAAGTAATCTGTTAAAGCAGAATGGAAAAGCAAGAAACACCAGATATACCATAATAAAATAGTGAAGCTATATGCCGAACAGCCGATGGGAGCAATCCAGCCGGCAAAAGAGGCTTATTCTGTCTGACCGGCTCTCAGCAGTATGAGATGATGAAAAATATCCGCGAATCCTGACCGAAGAGAGATCAAAAAAAACTGCTTTATTCCCTGCAATCTGATATAGAAGGAGAAAACAAAAATGGAGCTTCGGACACTTCGTTATTATCTCGCCGCGGCGGACGAGGAAAACATCACCAGAGCGGCGGATATCCTGCACATTACACAGCCCACGCTGAGCCGTCAGATCATGGATCTGGAACGGGAGCTGGGAACGACGCTGATGACGCGGGGAAAAAACGGCCTGACGCTGACCGACGACGGCATTTTCTTCCGGCAGCGGGCGCAGGAGATCGTGGAACTGGCGGACCGGCTGGAAAAAAGCTTTGCCGAACGTCAGAATACGATCAGCGGCATGATCGTGATAGGGGCTTCCGAAGCGGTCGGCGGGGTGACGCTGGCCGGACTCATCAGAAAGTTTTCTTCCAGATATCCGTCGGTGCAGTTTACCCTCTATAATGAAACGG
Organism: Candidatus Eisenbergiella pullistercoris; assembly: GCA_019115665.1. Lineage (GTDB taxonomy): Bacteria > Bacillota > Clostridia > Lachnospirales > Lachnospiraceae > Eisenbergiella > Eisenbergiella pullistercoris. Next base: position 766 of record DXDD01000052.1, read on the forward strand.
TGGACAATATCAAAGACCGCCTGGACAAAGGGCTTGTGGACATCGGCCTGCTGCTGGAGCCCGTGGATGTGGCCAGATACGATTACGTCCGTTTATCCAGGCAGGACACCTGGGGCCTGCTGGTCCGGGACGATCATCCGCTGACCGGAAAGAAATCCCTTACGGCGGAGGATGTGGCCCCATACCCGCTGATCCTGCCGCTGCGGGAGAGCATCCGGGCGGAGATCCTGCACTGGCTTGGCAGAGAAGAAAAGGAGCTTGCGATCCCGCTGTTTTATACGCTTCTTTCAAACGCCGCGCTGCTGGTCGCGGAGGGGCTTGGCTGCGCCTTCTGCATGGACGGCGCGCTGGCGATCCGAAGCGACCCCCGCCTGCGCTTTATCCCTCTGGAGCCGCGCCGGATGACGCACAGCGTGCTGGTCTGGAAAAAGAATCATCTGTTTTCCCCGGCGGCGTCTCTTTTCATTCAGGAGATCAACCTGCTGCGGGCTCAGATGGAATGAAAAAAGCCTTTCAAATCCGGGAGCAGCACTCCGGACCGGGGCAGACTTCCCCGGCCGATTTTAACCGGGCTATTGCTTTTTCCTGTTGGATATATTAAAATAAAAACAGAATTTATGATTTGTATTTATTTTGCATGAGGTGATGACATGCCAAGGATAGCTTATTCTGAGGAGGACAGGGAGCGTATCAGAACGGCGCTTATTACAGTCGGGCTTGAATTGATGGCCAGACAGGGCATACAGCATACGACGGTAGAGCAGGTGTATAAAAAAGTCGGTATCTCACGAACGTTCTTTTATTCTTTTTTTCCGACAAAAGAAGATCTGGCGCTTGAAACATTATACTGGCAGCAGCCCAGAATCATCGAGTACGTGCAAAAGCTGATGGCCGATCCCGCATTAAAATGGCGTGACGCCGTGAAGAAATTTCTCCATGACTGCTGTTATGGGGAACAAAACGGGATCGCTGTTTTGACAATGGAAGAGCAGCAGCTGATCTTTAAACGCCTGTCAGAGGAAAGCTATCAGCTGTTCCGGCAAAAGCAGCGCCAGCTTTTCGGAAAAATTTTAGAAACCTTTGGGATAAAGGCAGACGCGGAACGGATCAATCTGTTTACAAATTTGAGCCTGACGGTGATGATCATACGCAGAGCGCTTCCGGGAACGCTCCCTCTGTTTGTTCCCGAGGCTGCAGATGAAACCGTTGACGTTCAGCTCGAGGCGATCGTCGATGTTCTGGAGAAAATGAAAACGGCCTCAGAAAGCGAATGATGGCAACCCGCAAATCCGTCCGAACATGGAACCGGGGATTCCTGCTCAGACGGATTTCCCTTCAGTCAAAATAAAAACAAATTCATAAATTTATATTTATTTGTGCTGCCTGTGCAGCATTCCATTCCCTTACAAAAAACAGACAGGAGGACAAAAGTTATGGGATTTTTCAGCAGGCTGTTTAAAGGACCGGAGATCGACATGGAAAAAAGCAGGGCGAATGCGAAGAAAATGCGTATTCTGTTTAACCAGGTTGTGAAGGATGGTGACGATTACAGGCTGATCTTCGGATATACGGAGGACGTGAGCCGGTTCAATTACGGCTTCGTTCATGGAAGCAAAACAAAGATCGGAAATTTGATCGTCGGCTGGAATGAGGCCAGCCAGACGATCGTGGTCGTTCCCACAGTCCCCGATCTTTCCGGCTGTGGGGATCCGACTTATTACCGCCGCTCTGAAATTCTGAAAGCTTACCGCAATAAGTACCCCACGGACGCTTTTATCATTTATCCGGACAAAAAAGGGTATATCGGCATCAATGCCTGTGATTGGCTGGAAGATGAAAAGCTGTACGTTTATGTCTCGCAGGATGAGGAGTTGGCCGCTTTTACGGACTTCTTTATGAATCAATTTGCAACAAAATGAGGGAAATATGTTTTTGAAAGAAACAGGCGCATTGCTGCTGCTTCTGACGGCGGTATTCATATTTGGAAATCTGTGGTTTCATTTTACAGAAGCCGTATTAAGACGGATCAAAAAGATATTTATGGGGGATGAAAAGCCTTCGGCATGGCATGCGTTTCCGACAGACGAGGATGAGAGTGAGTAATACAGACCATTAAGAGGTGGCTGGTTACGTCCTCCAGGAAAGAGGTTCCTATTGACATCCGGACATCATGTCCGGGGTGATAAAAAGCATGAGGTCAGCCCTGCTGCGGCACCGGCCTTGTGCTTTTTTCATTTATAAGATCAGAAGTTATTTTTCCGGGGCGGGAAGGATTCTGTGGAAGATCAATTAACCGCCGGTGGCTGGTCAGGAATTATCTATGTGTCAAATGTATGAATATATATAAATAATAAGTATTAGACATTGAAAAGCGAAGCGTTATAATGAAATCAGAAACGGAAGCAAACAAATTGGAAAAGAGGGTGAAATCAATGAGTAAAAGTTTGGTAGCATATTTCTCGGCCAGCGGTACTACGAAGAGAGCGGCAGAAAAACTGGCGGCTGCCATTGGCAGCGATCTGTATGAGATCAAACCCGCAGTGCCTTATACCAGCCAGGATCTGGACTGGCAGGATAAACATTCCCGCAGTTCAGTGGAGATGAACGATCCGTCTTCCCGCCCGGAACTGGCGGATCATAATGCCAGCCCTGGAGATTATGACCGGATCTTTCTGGGATTTCCCATCTGGTGGTATACTGCGCCTCACATCATTCGTACGTTCCTGGAAAACTATGACTTTACCGGTAAGTCCGTCGTTCTGTTTGCCACCTCCGGCGGAAGCGGCCTGGGGAGAACCGCGAAAGAACTCATTTCCAGCTGTCCAGGGGCAAAAATGGAAGCGGGACGGATGCTTAACGGGAGCATATCGGAATCGGAATTAAAGCAATGGGCGGAGAGCCTTTAAAATCTGAGTTTGGAAAGGAAGAAAACCATGAACAGAAAAGAAAGAACCGAACAGAAGATGCAGGAGCTGTTTCACAGCCATGCCGCCGGGGCTGAAGGCAGCGACGGCGAATTCATGCAGATCCTGCAGGGATATATCTTTGGGGATGTGTGCTATACCGGCAGCCTGGACAACCGGATGCGGGAGCTGGTGACCGTCACCGTCCTCACCGTACTCAGCGCCCTGCCGCAGCTGAAGGCTCATGTCGGAGCCAGCCTGAACGCCGGATGTACGCCGGTGGAGGTCCGGGAGGCAGTTTACCAGTGCGCGCCTTTCATCGGCTTCCCGAAGACCCTGAACGCCATCGCCGCGATGAACGAGGTCTTTTCCGAACGGGGAATCGACCTGCCCCTGCCCGGACAGAGTACGCTGGCATCCCCCAACGAGCGCTTTGAAAAGGGGCTGGCCATCCAGGCTCCGCTCTATGGGGATGAGATCAAAGAACGCTATACCTGGCTGCCCAAACCCTTTGACGAGGCCGTGCCCCGGTTCCTCACGGAGCTGTGCTTTGGAGATTTTGGCACCCGCACCGGCCTGGACGAAAGGACCCGGGAGCTGCTTACTGTGGTGCTGCTTGCGGCCATGGGCGGCGCTGAAGTGCAGGTGAAAAGTCATGCGGAAGGCGCGCTGAAGGCGGGCAATACCAAAGAGGAGATTGTCTGCGCCCTGGTGCATGCCGGCGGCTATATGGGAATCCCGCGGCTGTTCAATGCCCTCAATGCCTGTAAAGATCTGCTGACCGAAGAATAAAGAATTTTTTATGGAAGTGAAGTAAGGAGGACTTTGTCATGTCCGCCCAGCTGAAGACCATGGCGGACCGTTTCTGCGCTTTCAACAGCTCCATCCAGCGGAAACACATGAAGTCAGCTCTGCTTGCCGTAGCCTGGAACAGCGACGGCTGGACCTTCGACGCCCTGGAGGCACACTATAAAACGCTGGTGCGGTACTTAAATCTTCAGGATATGGGGATGATCCTGGGCAGGGGCTGCGGCACGCCTGACATGACACGCCATTCCTCCTGTACCCAGCGGGCTTACGAGCTGGGCAGCTGCCTGAAGTGACGGGAAGAGGTAAAACGGAACAGGGTGCAGATACCGGATGGGTGGGACAGAAGAACTGTTTCACCCATTTCCTATAAATTTAGAGAAGGAGAGACCGACATGAAAAAAATATTGTCACTGTTATTAGCCATGACACTGGCCTTTTCTCTTGCAGCCTGCGGAGGCCAGGAAGCGTCCTTAGGCGGAAACGGAATGGCTGTTGAGGAAGCCGGCGCTTCTGAAGCCGCCTCGCAGCCCACCGGAACCGAAACATCTGCGGAAGAATCCGCCGGAGAGGGCGGAACGCTCGTTGCATACTTCTCCTGGTCCGGCAATACGGAGCAGATGGCGCAGATCATTGCGGAGCAGACGGGCGGCAGCCTGTTTGAGATTGAACCTGCTACCCCTTATACGGATGACTATGACACCCTTCTGGATATCGCAAGACAGGAGCAGTCGGATAACGCGCGTCCGGAGCTGGCCGCTCAGGTGGAGGACTGGGACAGCTATGATGTGGTCTTTGTGGGCTATCCAAACTGGTGGAGCGACGCGCCGATGGCAGTCTATACCTTCCTGGAGAGCTATGACTGGACGGGAAAGACTTTGATTCCCTTTAATACCAGTGCCAGCGGCGGTTTCGGAAGAAGCCTTTCCGGAATTGAGGAGAGCGCCGCTGGCGCGGAGATCCTGGATGGCCTGGATCTGACGGAAAGCGAACTGTCCGACGCGCAGAGCCGTATCACCGAATGGCTGGACGGCCCTGGGCTGAACGGATAAGCCGGGAAGGAGGGCACATGAAGCCGAAAGCGGTCTTTAAGATCGAGATCGATGTGCTGATGACGCTGGGACTGCTTTTCCTGATGGGCTATCAGTTCTGGGGCGATGTGGCGCACGAGTGGGCCGGAGCAGTGATGTTCCTGCTGTTTATCCTTCATCACATCCTCAACGCAGGCTGGTATAAGAGCCTGTTTCGCGGGAAAGCGACGCCCTTCCGTGTGTTTCAGACCGTCATCGATCTGCTGGTGTTCCTTTCCATGATCGGATTGATGGTCAGCGGGATCATGCTTTCCAACCATGTTTTTGTCTTTCTGAACATTCACGGAGGGATGTCCTTCGCAAGGCTTCTGCACATGGCCGCTTCCCACTGGGGCTTTGTGCTGATGGCCCTTCATCTGGGGCTCCACTGGAACATGTTCATGGGGATCTCCGGGAAGGCGCTGAAATTACGGCAGCCTTCCCGTGTACGCAGAATCCTGCTTCCGATTCCCGGCACTGGGATCGCGATTTACGGCCTGAGCGTGTTTATCCGGCGGGATCTGCTCACCTGTATGCTGGTGCGGACGCAGTTTGTTTTTCTGGATTTTGGGGAATTCATCCCGTTTTTTTACCTGGATTACCTGGCCATGATGGGAACGTTTATTTTCGCCGCCCATTACGTCTCCAGGCTGCTGCGGAAAGCATCAGGGAAAAAGCGTCCAAAGAAAGAAGGAGGTTATTCAAAATGAAAAAGAATATTGGAAACACACTTGCACTGTACCCTACGCCCCTGGCTGTTGTGGGCGCAATGGTGAATGGAAAGCCCAACTGGCTGCTGGTCGGCCATCTTGGCATCATCGGCCACGACCATGTGATGGTGAGCCTGGCCAGCGCCCACTATACCAACCAGGGCATTAAGGAGAGCAGAAAACTTTCCATCAATATCGTAGATGAGGCGCTTTTGCCGAAGGCAGACCGTTCCGGCTGTGTCAGCGGCAGCAAAGCGGATAAATCTGAACTGTTTGAGTATGTTATGGACGAGGCGGGCGTGCCCATGATCGCCAAGGCTCCGGTGACCATGGTGTGCAGCGTGGAGGACATCTATGAGACAAAGGGATTTGAGAGCTTTATCTGCACCATTGACGCCACCTATGCCGAAGAAAACGTACTGGACGAAGCCGGAAAGATCAACTACCGCGCCCTGAAGCCGGTGCTGTTTGAGATGCCCACCTACGAGTATCTGCGCACGGGAGATGTGATCGGCAGGTGCATGTCCTTTGGAAAGGAACAGCAGGAATGAGCGTGGAAAGGAACGGAAAAACGGAACCGGAGAAAAAAGACCGTCCGCTGATCGTCTCCTATTCCTATTCCGGAAATACGCACAGGATCGCACAGGGCCTGCAGAAGCTCACCGGGGGAGACTGGATCGAGGTCCACCCCTGGCAGCCCTATCCGATGGCCTTCCCGGAACTGCTGGAACAGGTAAAACGGGAGGTTCAGTCCGGATTTCATCCGGGGCTCCTTCCGGTCTCCGGTTCGCCGCGCCCCTATTCCGTCATATTTGTGGGCTCCCCCAACTGGTGCGGTACGATCGCGCCGCCGATGGCTTCCTGGCTTTATAAAAACAACCTGGACGGAAAGATTATTCTCCCGTTCTATTCGCACTGCGGAGGGGTATCGGGAGACCTCCGGGGAACTGTCTCCAGACTGTGCCCCAAAGCGGATGTGCGGGAAGCGCTTGGCGTGATTGGAGACGGCGGAGACGATCTGACGGAAATCTTACGGCAATGGCTTATAAAAACGAAAAACGGAGGAAAATGCAATGAGAATCCATGATGAAAAGATGTTTGAAAAGGAAAACGTGTTCGGCCTCGGACAGCCAAACAGCGCCTTCGCGCAGTACTTTATCGGAAACTCCTACCTGAATCCGCTGACGGAGATGGGGAAATGCCCGGTGTTTCTTGCGAACGTTACCTTTGAGCCGGGATGCCGGAACAACTGGCATATCCATCATGCGAAAAAAGGCGGCGGCCAGCTGCTGATCTGCATGGCGGGAGAAGGCTGGTATCAGGAAGAGGGAAAAGAGGCGGTAAGCCTGACTCCCGGCACGGTGATCACGATCCCGGCCAATGTGAAGCACTGGCACGGAGCCAAAAAGACAGCTGGTTTTCCCATATCGCGGTGGAAGTGCCGGGAGAGGAAACCGTGAACGAATGGCTGGAAGCGGTGAGCGACGAGGTTTACGGCGGACTGGAGTAAGAAAAACGGATCAGGAGGAACAAAGATGCAGTATACCAGACTTGGAAATTCCGAACTGGAGGTGTCCCGCATCTGTATGGGATGTATGGGATTCGGCGACGCGGGGAACGGACAGCACAGCTGGACCATCAACGAGGAGCATTCCCGGGAGATTATCCGGCGGGGGCTGGAGCTTGGCGTGAACTTTTTCGATACGGCCATCGGCTACCAGAGCGGCACCAGCGAACAGTATCTTGGCCGGGCGCTTAAAGATTTCGCGGAACGGGACAGCGTTGTGGTGGCCACCAAATTTCTGCCGCGCACGCCGGAGGAGATCGAAGCGGGCGTGACCGGACAGGTGCACATCGAGCGGATGATCAATACCAGCCTGAAAAATCTCGGCATGGACCATGTGGATCTCTATATTTATCACATGTGGGATTATGAGACCCCGCTGTACGATATCATGGACGGGCTGAACCGGGTGGTAAAGGCCGGAAAGGCCAGGTATATCGGCATTTCCAACTGCTTTGCGTATCAGCTCGCGAAGGCAAACGCTCTGGCGGAAAAGGAAGGCTTCGCGAAATTTGTCTCCGTCCAGGGCCACTATAACCTGATCTTCCGGGAGGAGGAGCGGGAGATGGCAAAGCTCTGCGCGGAGGACCATATCGCCATGACGCCCTACAGCGCGCTGGCGAGCGGCCGCCTGTCCAGGCATCCGGGCGAAACCTCAAAGCGGCAGGCGGAGGATGGCTACGCGAAATTCAAATACGACGCTACCGCAAAGCAGGATGGCATCATCATCAACCGGGTGGCGGAGCTTTCTGAGCGGCACGGCGTTTCCATGACGGAGGTTTCTCTTGCCTGGCTTCTGGGTAAAGTGACCGCGCCGGTGGTGGGCGCAACGAAGCTGCATCATATAGAAGGGGCGGCCAAAGCCGTTGATCTTACGCTGACCCCGGAGGAAATTACATATCTGGAGGAAAAATATGTTCCTCACAGGCTGGTCGGCGTGATGGCGCAGAATACGCCCGCGGCGGCGAAGGAAAAGCATGTCTGGTCCACAGGCAGCCAGCAGATCGAGAAGGCCTGAAAACAGGAGGCAGAAAATCCGTCCCTGTTCGAGCTTGGACAGGTGGTTTCCGGCGGCGATCTTGTCAGCGGATTGAGCGGAACCGTTACGATCACCGCTGTGGAACAGGAAGAATGAAAGAGGCGGACGGATGTGTGTCTGTCAGGATCAGGAGCGAAGGAGTTCCCTGTCAGGATGGGACTGTTCGCTCCTTTTCTATTCATAAGAAAAAGGAAGCTGCGGATGGGAAACTGGTTGACGGGTATTGAAAAGAAATAGACGTATCGGAAAGCGATATGATAGAATATCTTAAAATCATCGAATACTGCCAACAATGTAAGAGTTAAACGGACTGCCGGAAGAAAAGAACGGGAGAGAAATACATGAAACTGATAAAACTATGGGAAGCGGATCTGGACAGAACCTATGCGCTGCAGAATTCTTTTCCCAAAGAGAAAAATGGATTTATCAATGAGGCCTGCGGACTGTCCAGAGAGGAATTTAAGGAATATGTACAGCGAAGGGAGGCCAATTCCAGAGGCCTGCAGCTCCCGGATGGCTTTGTACCGTCTACGGTTTATATTCTGGAAAATGAGGACGGAGAGTATGTGGGAATTTTCAATTTCCGCCACTGCCTCAATGACTTTCTGAGAAATGGCCCCGGCCATATCGGATATGGGATCGGACCGAAATACCGGGGGCGGGGATACGCCACGGAAGGGCTTCGGCTGATGCTTCAGATCGCGGAGAAGGAGATTTCGGAGGATGAAATTTTTCTGAGCGTCCATAAGGATAATCCGGCATCTCTGAAGGTACAGCTGAAAAACGGCGCCTATATCCACGGAGAAACGGAAACAGAATATCTGACGCGGATTCCGCGATCCAGAGAGCATCGGAGCATGGGGACATGAACTGCTCCCTGGTGTAAGCCGGAGCGGCCTGTCGCTCCTCAAAGAGGGAATTTTGTGATATACTGAAAAACATCAGCTGGACCGTTATCTGAGAATGGAAGAGTCTGCACGGGAAATGAGTGAAAAATAGAAGAGACAGAATGACAGAGAGAATGCGTCGGGCGCGAAAAATGTCCGGCGTATTTTTGATGCAAGTGCTGTCAGGTGGCTGGGCAGACTGCGGTTCACCAAAAAAGGGATTGACAAAACTGTTAATACTGTATATATTGTTAATATACAGAAAGAACAAATGAAAGGAATGATGGAGTGAACATCTTTATTGACAACAAGAGCGGCACGCCCATCTATGACCAGATTTATTCCCAGATCAAGGCACAGATCATAAACGGTACGCTCCGGGAGGATGAAGCGCTCCCTTCCATCCGGAATCTGGCAAAGGATCTGCGGATCAGCGTCATCACGACCAAACGGGCGTATGATGAGCTGGAGAAGGAAGGCTTCATTTATACCATCGCCGCCAAGGGCTGCTTTGTGGCCCCCAAAAACGTGGAGCTTCTGAGGGAGGAAAACCTCAGGAAGATCGAAGAGTATCTGGAAAAGATCGCGCAGCTTGCCGCGACCTGTAATCTGAGCAGACAGGATCTGATCGACATGCTGAACTGCATGATGGAAGAGTAGTACGAAGACGGAAAGGAAAAGGAAAATGGAAATGAATGCATTGGAAATCAGGGATCTGACGAAGGAATATCCCCATTTCAGGCTGGACCGGCTGAACCTGACGCTTCCGGGCGGCTGCATCATGGGGCTGGTGGGAGAGAACGGCGCGGGGAAAAGCACCACCATGAAGCTGCTTCTGAATATGATCCACAGAGACGGCGGGACCATCACCATTTTGGGACAGGATAATCGGAGCGATCTGTCCCTTCTCAAGGAAGAGATCGGCGTTGTACTGGACGACGTGGGCCTTCCGGAATGCCTGAAGGCCGGGCAGATCGGGAAGGTGATGAAGGGGATTTTCAAAAGCTGGGACGACGCGGAATACGAAAACTATCTGCGCCGCCTCTCCATTCCCACGGACCGGAAATTTAAGGAGTTTTCCAGAGGAATGAAAATGAAGCTGGGAATCGCCGTGGCGCTGTCCCATCATCCGAGGCTGCTTCTGCTGGATGTAATATGTAGCCGGCAAACAAGCTTTGCATAGCGTATATGCAGTCGAAAAATGACCGGAGAAGGAACAGCATACACAGAGAAGAGTGTGAACTGTGTATGGCGTTGAAATAGATATACATGGCTAGAAGGAGGCTAACCCATATGAAAAAACGTGGTTTATTATTACTTACAGCATGCTTTATGACAGTTGGAATATTGGTAGGATGCGGTTCTAATAGTGAGGAAGTAAGCAGCACAACGCAGGAGGTACAGACAAT
>DXDD01000053.1 GCA_019115665.1 Candidatus Eisenbergiella pullistercoris
GGGATTCTTTCAGCAGCAGGCTTCTGATTCCCGGACACGGCCTTCCCTGGACGAGAGAAGAATCGTCTGTATCCTTCCGATATATAGCCGATCTTGGGAAAATATTTGAAGCGCTGCAGGAAAAAGGAGTCAGCGAAAGTTCCATTTCAAAAGTATCTGATTTGTTCCGGCTTCTTCCTCAGGAAAGGAAACGGCTTCATTCCCTGGAATGTGCCGCCGGACAGCATATGCTGCGCCAGCTCAGAGAAATGGCACAGGCATCTGCACAATCGTTCTAATATGGATTCACAGATCATGACGTGGGGCGGGACTATCCCTCATAATCCTGCGCCACGTCATAATCCAGGCTGGAAAAATCAACGGCCCCGAGGCTGTCCGGTCCTTCGTCTCTTCTGAAATTCCGGCTGAAATCCCGCACGGTTTCCAGGAACTGTTCCCCGTACTTTTCATATTTAAAGGTTCCGACGCCGGAAACGGTCAGCATCTGCTCCCGGTCCGCAGGGCGGACAATACACATATGAGCCAGGGTTTTGTCCGAAAAAACGATATAGGGCGGCACGCCCTCCGCGCTGGCGATCCGGCTGCGCAGGCGGCGCAGCACCTCAAACAGCTGCTCTTCCTCCTCGTTCAGGGCAAAGCCTCCGGGGGTACGCGCCTTCTGCTTCTTATCCGCCGCTCTTCCGGCCTGTCCTGTTTTCCCGGAAGGCTCCTGTTCTTTGGCCATCTTCATGACGACCCGTTCGCCCTCCTCCAGGATCCGCGCCGACTTTTCCGTGAGCTTCACAATGGCGTAATCATCCGGCGTGACGGCGAGATATTCATTCAGCATGAGATGGTTCATCACCTGGCGGAGCCGGTGGACGGGTACTCGGGCAAGGCTGGCATAAAAAACATTTTCATCCATCCGGTACTGGCGGATTTTGGCCGTATTCGCGCCGCGCACCGTGTCAATGATCACGTTGGTCCCGTATCTTTGCCGGCACTGGCGCACGCAGCCGATGAGCTTCTGCGCGATTTCCGTCACGTCCGTTTCCTCGAACTGGCTCAGGCAGTTGGAGCAGTTTCCGCAGTAATTGGAGCCGTATTCCCCGAAATAGCGCAGGATATAGTCCCGCAGGCATTCGTTGGTGAAGCAGTAAAAGGTCATTTTCCGAAGCCGCTGGCGGTCCCGCTCCTGCACCACCTGCCGGGTCACCTCGTCCAGCTCCTCATTTTCCGTGTTATGGTCGATGAAAAACTGATTCGTCACCACATCCTGCCCGCCGTAGAGCAGGATACACTGGGCAGGCTGGCCGTCCCTTCCGGCGCGCCCTGCCTCCTGGTAGTAGCTTTCCATGTTTTTGGGCATGTTGTAATGAACCACGAAACGTACGTTGGACTTATCGATCCCCATGCCGAAGGCGTTGGTCGCCACCATGATGGGATAGCGGTCATAGATAAAATCGTCCTGGTTCTGCCTGCGTTCCTCATCGCTCAGTCCCGCGTGATACCGGGTCGCGGGAAAACCATCGTTTCGCAGTCTCGCACATACCTCCTCCACCGTCTTTCTGGTCAGGCAGTAAATGATGCCGCTCTCCCCTTCGTGAAGTTCCAGATATTTTTTTGCCGCCGCATACTTATCCTTCGGGGACTGTACGGCAAAATAAAGATTGGGCCGGTCAAAGCCCGTGGTGGAAAGCACCGGGTCGCGCAGCTGGAGAAGATCCACGATGTCCTCCCGGACCTCCTTCGTCGCGGTTGCCGTAAACGCGCTGACGACAGGCCGTTTCGGCAGCCTGTCGATGAATTCCGCGATCTTCAGATACCCCGGTCGGAAATCCTGCCCCCACTGGGAGACGCAGTGCGCCTCGTCCACCGCCACCATGACGATGGGCGCTTCCAGCGCGAACTGAAGGAAATCCTCGGTAAGCAGCCGCTCCGGCGCCACATAGATGAGGGTATAGCGGCCCTGCGCCGCCAGGGCGAGGGCCTTTTTATACTGGGTCCAGGTCAGAGAGCTGTTCAGATAGGCCGCATGCACCCCGGCCTGATTCAGCGCCGATACCTGATCCTTCATGAGCGAGATCAGCGGAGAAATCACCAGGGTGATCCTTCCCATCACCAGAGCGGGCACCTGATAACAGATGGATTTTCCCGCCCCGGTAGGCATGACGCCGAAGGTATCCCTTCCGGCGAGAATGCCGTCGATCAGCGCCTCCTGTCCCTCCCGGAAGCTGTCATAGCCGAAATACTGTTTTAACACCTCATATTTATCCATGTTTATCCCACCTGAGTCAGATAGCTGCTCACCGCGTACACCGTCTGGCCGTTGTAGATCAGCTTCGTCCAGCCCCGGTCCTTATCCTCCGCGATCCGCTCCGCCGTCGCCTCCCCGGTGAGCTGCGCCACCACCTGGGAGGGCGCGTTCGTGGTCGGAAGGGTGCGCAGGTTGGTCTGACCGCTCTTCGCCATCATGATGCCGGAGGCCGCCATAAAATGCATGCCCGCCTCCGGATTCTCATCCGTAATTTTTTCCTGTTCCTTATAGTCCATGCTGGTGGCGAGCAGGCGGGAGGAGGCATAGACCACCTGGCCGTTCACCTCCAGCCGGGACCAGCCGGTGTCGCTGATACCGGTGCGCACCACGGCCTGTCCGTAGCTCAGAGAGCCAACCACATTTCCCGTAACCGTGCTGGGCTGGTCTCTCAGGTTCACCTGATCCCTCGCCGTCACCGCCTCGCTCACGTCCCGGAAGGTCATTCCGGCAGACTCGCTGGTCCCGTCGTCCGCCTGCGCGCCGGCAGAGCCTGTCTCCGGCGCAGAGCCGCTGTCCGAGCCGCCGGAAGCGCTGTCCGCGGAAGCCCCGCCGGAACCGCTCTCTGCTCCCTCGCTCTGAGAAGCGCTGCCGGCTTCTGCCGCTTCGCCGGTTCCGCTCTGACCGCTGTCCCCGCCGCCCAAATCCGTGGTCAGGAAATTATGCACCGCATACAGCTTCTGTCCGTTATAGATCACCCGGTCCCAGCCGTTGCTCCCGATCCCCGTCCGCTGCACCGTCTCTCCGTTCGGAAGCTGGTAGACCACCTCGCTGTCCAGCGTGGTGGGAAGGGTTCGCAGGTTGGTCAGCTCCTTGGCCGTCACCGTTTCGTCTACTTCCGTAAAGTTTATGCCAAGCTCCGGATTGGCCGCCACCTCCGCCGCCGGGGTCTGGTCCTTCGCCTCGGCCGCCTGGCTGTAGCCAAAATAAGCCAGATTCACATCTACGCTGCCCCGGATACCCGCCACCGTTCCCTGGCTGGTATACTGCCACATGGCATGGGTCCCGCTGTAAGTGGAAGCGGGCGTTTCCGGCCAGGGCAGCTCCGGATACTGAGACACCCAGACCCGGTATCTGCTCCCCAGCGTGTCCATGTTCCACTGCGCGTTTCCCTCCATCTCATTTCGGGAGGCATAAAACATGGGAGTATAGCCCGCCGAAGCGATCGTGTCCAGAAAGGCGCAGGCAATTCCCGTCCGCTCCTCCACGCCCAGCCCGTACTGCCTGCTGTCCGGCGACTGGAAATCCTCACAGTTGTAGGCCACCGGATAGGTAATGGGATACCGGGAGATAAACGCCGCCGTCCAGGCGGCTTCCTCTCTCGCCTCTTCCTCTGTCACCGCAGACGAGAAAAAATAAGCCCCGACCAGAATCCCGTTCTTCGCAGCCTCCTGCAGATTATAGCGGGCCCCCGGATCCTCATAAATGATCCCCGTCACCTTGGTCCGGTAGCCCACGCGGATCATGGCGAACTCCACGCCGGACTGCGCCACCTGCTCCCAGTCGATATTTCCCTGGTATTTGGACACATCGATGCCAAGCGTCGCCTCGTCCGTCTCGCCCTCCGCTTTCGCGGCCGCGCTCAGATCTACCGAAGCTCCGCCGCCCGTTCCTGCGGCGGCTCCTCCCTGCGGGTCCTCCTCATCCTCCATGCTCCCCACTTCGGCCGCCACGATGGATTTTACCGTGCTCTCTTCCTGCGCCTTTCCGGAATCTGTCTCCGGGCCGCTTTCTGTTCCATCCGACATGTCTGAAGCCGCGTCCGTACCTGTCCCTTCCGGCCCTTCGGCCTGTCCGGCTCCCGCGCTGTCCGGGGCTTCCTGCTGCCCGGTTACACCGGCCTGCACCGTCTCCGCCTGCCCCGATACGGCATCCGCATTTCCTCCGCAGCCCCGAAGCGTAAGAACCACCGCCACAATCACCGCAATGATCAGTACGGCTCCTCCCGCCGGAACGGCAATGGTAATCCAGTCCGTTCTTCTCCTTCTGTGCCTCCCATACCTTCTTCTTTTTGTCATTCCCGCCCCTTCTTTCGCTGCTTTTAAGCTCATCATTCACAAAGGATTTTGTCTTTTCAACTTCGCTTCCATTATAAAACCGCCTGTCCGAAGGACGCAACGGCCCGGCGCGGGAATTAAAGAATTATTAAGGCAGCCGGGAATAAACCGCTGCCAGATAAAGCAGGATGAAAAGCGCCGTCAGCGCATCCGACGCCGCAGCGGCTGTTTTCTGCTTTCGGAAGATACGATCCATTTCCTTTGGTTCCATTCAGCCCGCCTTCGCCTGCTCCTCCTCCCAGCCTTTGCACACATCCACCCATTCCTTCGAGCCGGAATATTCCTCCAGCTCCTGCATGGTCAGCTCGATGGCGCTGTTGCTGCTTCCGCAGGCGGGAAATACGGTGGCAAAACGCTTCAGGGACTCGTCCAGATAGATCTTCACTCCGTCGTTTACCGCGAACGGGCAGACGCCGCCCACCGCATGGCCGATCCTTTCCTCCACCTCCGCAGCCGGAATCATCTTCGCCTTCATGCCGAAGCGGGCCTTATATTTTGCATTGTCCACCTTCGCGTCTCCCGCAGCGACGATCAGGACACAGTCTTCTCCCTGATAGAAGGAAAGCGTCTTTGCGATCCGCTTTCCCTCGCAGCAAAGCGCCTGAGCCGCCAGCTCCACCGTAGCGCTGGAGACCTCAAATTCCCGGATCCGGTCCTGCGCGTTCCATTTTTTCAGATATTCTCTCACTTTTTCAATCGCCATTTTTACCTCCATGCCGAAGCGATACGCTGAGGCCGCGAGGAGAAATCACGCAGGTGATTTCTCCTCTGCGATCACAGCAGTTTTGTGCTTCGGCGCAAAACTGCCGATTGAAAAATAAGCCATCGGG
>DXDD01000054.1 GCA_019115665.1 Candidatus Eisenbergiella pullistercoris
CGTGTCACTGGTTCGATTCCGGTTCTGGGCATTCCAGGGAAGGCATCGGCAGCGCAGGTTACAACAGCCTGTTATCTGCGGGTGTAGTTCAATGGTAGAACACCAGCCTTCCAAGCTGGATACGTGGGTTCGATTCCCATCACCCGCTTCGGATGCGCAGCATCCTTTACATATATGCGATAGTGGCGTAGTTGGTAACGCGCGACCTTGCCAAGGTCGAGACCGCGGGTTCGAGCCCCGTCTATCGCTCTCGATTTTAAGGAAGAAGTCCAGTAAATACGGGGCTTCTTCTTTTTTCTTCTCCTGTGGAAACTGATTACAGACTGATTACAGGCGGGTTTTCAGAGTCTTTCAGGCAGGAGAGGCCGCCTGCCGCCTCTCCTTTTCGCCGCCTCTCTTCCTTTTGTCACCGGATCATCCCTTCCGCCTCCCGCAGGATCTCTTCGATGCGCCGCCGCGGCACCCGGTCAATCGCAAGCAGCTTTTCCGGCGGGCTGTCGGGATCCCCGATCGGCCGCTCGAAGCCGGATACGTCGATCCAGCGCCCCAGCTTATAGCCGGTCTTTTTGGAAACGCCGAAGAGGGAAAAGCCCATGGCAAGGTGAAGCGCCTCGCTGGGCGGATTGGGGCTTGTGACGATGCCGTACACATTCCGCACATTCTGCTCCTTCAGGATTTCCATGAGAGCGGTATAAAAGGCGCGGCCGATGCCCCGGCGCGCATAGTCCTCTCTCAGATAGACGGAGAGCTCCGCGTCCCACTGATAGGCCGCGCGCTCCTTGTAGCGGTGGGCATAGGCATAGCCCGCCATGACGCCGTCGATCTCGCAGACCAGATAAGGGTATCCCTCCATGATCCCTTCCATCCGCTTCCGGAACTCCGAAAGGGAAGGGACCTCGTATTCAAAGGTAATGTTGGTATTTCTGATATAGGGCGCATAAATGTCCAGCACGGCCTGCGCGTCCTCCGGACAGGCCTGCCTGAGCAGGATCGTTTCCATTTTCTCCTCCATTCCGCGGCCTGTTACCCGTTCTGCAGAAGCTCCGCCGCGGCCTCCGCCCCTTCCGGCGCAAAAATCCACACGTCAAAATCGGTCCGATGCAGGTCTTCGATGCCCTTTCGGACGGTTTCGCTCACCTCGCTGACGCGCGCCGCGCCGCCCTCCGGGAGAAGGAAAAGCGGATCGATCCAGCGCAGCTTGGAGGGTACGCGGACGCAGTAACGGCCGGCCGGCCGGTCTTCGGTCACTTCTATCCGGGAAAGGAGCCTGTACTGGTTCCAGAGCGCCGCGCATCTTTCTTCCGAAAGCAGGCGGCCGATCACCTGCTTTTCCGTTCCGTAAAGCTCCTCCGGCTTCAGCACGCCCCATTCCAGGCTCTTTTTCAAAAGGTCGGCCAGGTACTGCATGCAGTAGCGGTCCTCGTCCGCGATATACATGCGGGAGTTTTCCAGCGCGCCGAGGGTGAATTCCTCCGCCGCTTCTCCGGAGGCAAAGGCCGGCTCCGGCTCGCCCTTTTCATTTTCCACGCAGGAGAGCGCCCCGTAAAGGGTTCGGATCTGCTCCAGGCTTTTCCTGCTTCTGCCGTAAAAATTGCCGAGAGTGTATTCCAGGCGGTCCGAGGACAGGCCGGGCGACGGGTTGTCCGCAACGGGGTAGATATGATAATCCGCCACGTCGTCTACGGTCAGGCCGTATTTTTTCAGGACGCGCATCATTTCCGGGGAAGCCTCGATCATTTCCCTGGTCGCCTCCTCCGTGGCCTCCTGGTGCACATGGTCTCCCTTCAAAAAATCCACCACATGGGCGAACACGGGCGTTGCGATGTCGTGCAGCAGCGCCGCCGCGCTCTGCTTCAGGTCTCCGGTAAAATGCCAGACGATCAGCGCCGCGCCCATGCTGTGCAGGTCTCTGGTATAATTCTCCGCCCATTCCGCCATGGGGCGGTAACGGAAGCGGGGAAAGGCGCTGTACTCGCAGCCGCAGTGCATGCCCACATCGGAAAGCCTGCGCATGGGCGGCGTTTCATACAGCTCCATGAGCGGAGCCGGAATCTCCTCGTGATAGACCCGCATCAGCGGGGTGATCCTTTCTTTCATGTTCATGTCTCCTCCATCGGGTCGGATCCGGGGCCTCTTCCGTCCCCTGTTTTCCCCGTCTCAATCTGATCCCGGATCTGCTGCATCCTCTCGTCCATGCTGCTGATGACGTCCGCGCATTCCTTCAGCTGCGCGGCGATCCGCTCCGGCTCCTGCACGTCCTTTTTGTATTTCAGCTTGTGATCGAGGCTGGCCCAGAAATCCATGGCAATGGTGCGGAACTGCACCTCCACCTTCATATAACGCTTGCTGTTGGAAAGAAAAATCGGCACCTCCAGGATCAGATGAAGGCTTCTGTAGCCGTTCGGTTTCGGAGAGACGATATAGTCCTTTTTCTGCAGAAGCCGGATATCATCCTGCCGGATCAGCATGTCCGCCAGCCTGTAAATATCGTCGGGGAAGGAGCAGATCACCCGGATCCCCGCAATGTCGTTCAGCCGCTTCTCGATCTCCTCCACGGTCAGCGGATAGCCCCGGCGCTTCATTTTCTCTATGATGCTGACGGGCCTTTTCAGCCTGCTCTTTATGGTTTCAAAGGGATTTCTGTCATAGGTCAGGGAAAATTCCTCATCCAGCACCCGCAGCTTGGTCTCCACCTCCATCATGGCGCAGCGATAGCGGCTCATGAGCTCCATAAAGGGCTGGGCGCTCTCCAGGATTTTTTCCGGATGCTCCGACTCCGCGAGGCGGTTGATCAGGGCGATCTCCGCTTCCCCTTTTTCCTTTTTCCCTCTCCGGCCTTCCAGTTCTTCTGCCTTGGTTTCCATTTTTACCTCCATGCCGAAGCGATACGCTGAGGCCGCGAGGAGAAATCACGCAGGTGATTTCTCCTCTGCGATCACAGCAGTTTTGTGCTTCGGCGCAAAACTGCCGATTGAAAAATAAGCCATCGGG
>DXDD01000055.1 GCA_019115665.1 Candidatus Eisenbergiella pullistercoris
GAAGTTTATCTTGGAGTAAAATTTGAAAATATAGCAGCCCAAAAGCTCTATTCCTCTTTTGGCTTTATCAAGACCGGCAAAACAACGGATACTGCGATTGAAATGAAGCTTACTGTTAACCAAAAGGCACTCAGCGGACAGACATAGCCCCATCTACCTGCGAATCAGTCCCAGCCACTCCTCCACTTCCTTTTCCGTCACGCTCAGGGCATCCGCAATATCCGCAACAGGCATTCCTTTCTGATGCAGCCTTACGGCAGCTTTTTTAGAGGCTTCCTGAGCTGCTTTCTCCGCCTTTTTAACTGCCTTCTTAAACGCTTTTTCAGCCGCTTCCTTTTCTTTTTCCGCAATATACGTCTTCAGGATATATTCATCATCAAACAGCGTCATCATAATATTTACGACCTCCTTTTCCCTGCTTTCCAGATATTCCTTTCATATATTCTCATCCCGGCAGATCTGTATGGTTTCAAGAACTGCCCGGCGGGTTCTGCCGTATTTCTTCATCTGTTCGTTATATATTCTGGTAAAGGTCACGTATTGAGAGATGATATCGCCCTTTTCTCCATCATAAATCATTTTTACCTTACCTTCAGCCGCGCATACCGAAGCATCTTCTGTTGCGGACATTTTTTCTTCCGTGGGCAATCGGGTGTCCGATATCAGGGAATAATGGATCATAATGGATGGGATATTTCCCAAAGAATGTCTGAGCGGGATGATGCAGACTGTCCCGTCTGACTGTGCCGAAAGGCATGTTTGAATTTATTTGATATGCTCACTATAACAGACCCGCTCCGAACCGGCAAGACCTTTTTACAAATCTGTTTCCCTGGAAATTATTTTCCTGTCCTCCGGATTGTGGTATGATAAGGGGCAGAAGATAGTAAGCGGCCGTTCTGCCGCAGAAAAGAGGAAAAATGAACGAAACAGGAATCCGGCCGCAGGTATTGCAGGAAATACGCGGGCTGGCGAAAAACATCACATAAACAGGGTATTGCTGTTCGGTTCAAGGGCAAGGGGCGATTTTAAAAGAACAAGCGATATTGATCTGGCCGCAGAGGGCGGAGATTTCGACCGTTTTGCCCTGGATGTGGAGGAAGAAACCTCAACGCTTCTTAAATATGATATCGTGGATTTGAACCGCGCCATGCAGGAGGAGCTTCGGGAAGCGATCCTCCGGGAGGGAATCGTCATTTTTGAAAAAATATGAAAATTTTTGCCAGGCACTGACCAATCTGAAGGAGATTTACCGCTATCAGGAGCCATATGATACCGTAGTCCTGACCGGCCTTGTCGGGCTTATGAGATCTGTTTTAAACAATCCTGGAAGATGGTGAAGGAAATTCTGGAGCGTCACGGCTATGCGGAAGGTGAAGCCGCCTGTTTTTCCGCAAAAATGGCAGCCCCCGCCGCAGCCTCCTCTTCAAACTCTGAAAAGGTCAGCTCCATCCCGAAAGCCTTTCGGATCTCTTCGCACAAAAGGGGATTTTTCCGCAGTCCGTTGCCGGAAGCTGTGAGACTGTTCTTCCCCTCCCGTACCTTTTCCGGAAATTTCTCATACAGGCTCTTCAGCTCTTCCGCCATTCCGCGCACATAGCTGCGGATCAGATCGGCAGGGTGGAAATTGGATTCGGTCAGCCCCCAAAAGCCGGACCTTCCCGTTTCCTCCCCGCCGCCGCGTGTTCCGTAAAGGTCGGGGCAGGCCTTCAGATCCGTTTCCTCTTTTCCCCCGGCGATCTTGCGCATCTTTTCATAAACGTCCGGAGTGCTGCCCGTAAACAGCCGGCAGGTTTCCGAAAAGAAGGCGGCCAGCCGCTCATATACCTTTCCGCCGTTCAGCGACGCGCCCACATACAGATATCCGCCGCCGGGAAACGGGCGTATATCGATGCCGTGTTCTTCCGCCTCCCGGAAAAATTTTTCAGAAAAAACCGATACCTGAGAGCCGGTTCCCACATTGATGCCGACGCCGTCTTCCGGGCTTCTCACGGCAGCCAGAAAGCTGGCCTGATTGTCCCCAAGCGCATGAAAAACCGGTTTTCCGTTGTAAAAACCCGCCGGCTCCTTCCAGGAGCAGATCTCCGGGTAGAAACGGACATCCGCTCCCGCCTTTTTCAGCGAATCAAAATCGAACCTGCCAACCTTTCGGTCAAAGCATCCAAAGCCAGCCGCCATGCTTTCGTTGACGCGCCGCTCTGCGTTCCCGGTCAGGCGCATGGCAAGATAATCTCCGATATCCACAAAGCCTTCCGCTTCAGCGGGCAGTCCGCCCGTCTGCTGAAGATAAAAATGCGTTGCGCTCCCGTAGCCGGCATACACGGGATACCCGGATAACCGCGCGAGATATCCGGCGAAGCTTTCGCCGTTCCGAAAAGGCTTCTTCGCATATTCATTCTTCCACGTATAGAGCGGAGTGACGGCATTCCCTTCCGCATCCGCATAGACGATCCCATGCATCTGGCTGGAAATGCCTATGGCACTGTACGGGATATCTTCCATTTTCTCCAGAAGCCGCCGGACCTTTCTCACAATTTCATCCGCGTCCTGCAGAAATCCTTTCCCGGGAAGGAACGCGTTCGGAAGGCTTCTGCTCATGAGAAGCTTTTTATGTTCCGCATCATATACGACCACGCAGATTGAAGTGGTTCCGATATCGATTCCAAGTATGTTCATCCTCTTCTCCCGCTTCCTTTTTTGTTTCTCGAAAGCTTCCTGTGCCGCAAAATACTCCGCTTCCATGCAGGCCTCTTTTATGCGAACAGGACCTTTCCGTCCTTTACGAACCCGCTCCAGGATACGCTCTCCCCATCCGCATATCCTTTCTGCAGCCTGCAGATCAGCGTGCGCTCCCCGTTGACGCACAGATCCAGGATATCCCCTTTCAGGCTGATTTCCAGCAGGCAGCCTCCGGCAAGCCCTTTCATCTGCGTCAGAATTTTTTTAGACGGGCAGTAATACAGGTTGCTGTGCGCAGGATAGATCCCGACGGCGTCCAGTCCCGGCTCCACCCGAATCTCCCAGGCGGCTTTGTCCCCCGCCTGAAGGATCAGGCCGTAATTGCCGCAGCTCTCCTCCGGCTTCGCTTCTATTTTAACAGAATTTCCGGAAATCGGGAGGCGCTTCTGTGCATATCCGCCGCTTTCCCCGCTCTCCAGCATGACCGTCTCCTGCAGCCGGCTTTCTTCCCAACGCAGCTCCTTTACCGGGCAGGTCCCGAGCGTTCCGTCCGCGCGCTGCACCACCTCTCTCAGAATCAGATTTCCGGCATAGCTCTCTCCCTCCGGATGGATGCACAAAAAGCCGGCCGCGATCCTTCTGTTCCCAAACGCCGCCGTTTTGGGCACCCGGTAAAGCAGTCCGTCCAGGATCTCCTGCTCCGGGCAGATCCAGGGGCCGAACGGCGTTCTGGAATACCGATACTTGGCGGTGCCGTAATTGCTGAAAATCAGGTAATACCAGCCGTTCCACTCAAAATAGTCGCTGCATTCCGGCTGGTCCGTATATCCCGGAACCAGAAACGGTTTTTCCTGACGCCAGTTTTCCAGATCGTCGCTGACAAGATGCGCAAGGCAGCCGTTCCTCTCCCGTACCTGCGCATCCTCAAAATCCGTCGTCACAAGCATGTGATAGCTGCCGTCCGCGCCGGCGAAAACCTCGGGATCTCTGGCCGAAACCGTTTCATAGGGCGGCTGCAGGGTGAAGTATTGTTCCGACTTGGTAAAATGGATGCAGTCGTCGCTGACCGCCCAGCTGAGCCGCGCGCCGCTTCCGTCCATCATCCGCACCGCGTAAAACGCGTAATATTTTCCCTTTGCCCGGATCACCGAACCGGTACAGATGGAGCCTTCCCACTGGTGGGTGATCTCCACCGCGACAGGGTGCTGCTTCCAGTGAACCATATCCCTGGTAGAAATATGGGCGAACTGATGGGCTCCCTTTCCCCATTTCGCCTTGTGCTGATGTCTGTCCTTCAGATAAAATAAATGGAAGGTATCTCCATCGGAAAACGGCATGCAGTCGCCCACGTTATGACGCCCCGGCTCCGGCGCCCAGTAACGGATGTCCGCGATCTCCCCGGGTTCCTCCGCCGTCTTCTGCGCTCCCTTCTCCAGGCGTGCTCTGACCATCTCTTCGGAACAGATCAGCCTGGCATCCCAAACGCCGCTTCGCGTAAGGCAGCTTCCCGCGGGCCATTCCTCATCCGCAAGCCTTCCGTCCGCCCACAGCTCAATCCGGTAATTCAGCCAGACAAGCCTGAGGCTTCGTACCTTTGCCGCGTTTTCCGCGGTAAGGATCAGGGGCTCCTCCGATGCCGTCGTATATACCTCGCAGACGACCTTTCCGGCCGCATCTTCCTGCCGGTACAGCCGTACCGCCGTTTTTCCATCAGACACAATGTCCAGAATGGCCGCCGGCAGGCCGCATTCCGCTTCCTGCCCGCCCGCCTGATTCCCGGCCGCTTCCACCGCCAGGCTCCATTTTTCTTCCTGCCCCAGGATATCCATGTTCTCCTCTCCTTTCGCCGCCAGGCGGCCTTGAAATCACAGCATTCCGTTCCAAAAAAATCCTCCGGAACCGCAGCCGCGCAGGATACCGTTCCGGAGGATCCCGCGGGCTGACCATGCCGGTTCAGCCCGCCTTTATCCCTCTATTCTATTGCAGTCTTATTCAGAACAGCTTCACCTTATCCTTCGCCTTCGGCAGCACCACCTTATCCAGGTGCCAGATGTCGTCCACATACTCCTGGATGGTTCTGTCGGAGCTGAACTTGCCGCTGCAGGCCACGTTCAGGATCGCGCTTCT
>DXDD01000056.1 GCA_019115665.1 Candidatus Eisenbergiella pullistercoris
GAGATTAAGAAATCGCGAGCGTAAACTGAGTACCATGCCGCCTGGGAAAATACCGGTATTACGACATGCATCAGGTCATAGAAGAAGCCCTCGCCTGTGCGAAAAAGGAACTGGAGAGCTGAAAAACAGGACATAACAGAAAATGAAACATACGATTTCCCCGAACAGAATAAACCCTTCCCTGCTTTGCTCTGGCAGGATCATCCTTCTTTTCATCTATTTTTCCCTTCTGCTCTCCGTGACCTTTCTCGGACGGGAGCCGGAACCGGAACGGATGGCGTGGCTTACCCTGTTCGGCTCCTTTTTCAGGGCATGGAGCGAACAGCACGCCTTTATTTTCTGGGGGATCGTCGCCAATTTTATGCTGATGCTTCCTCTTGGGATCCTGCTTGGCTTCGGCAGGCGCGGGCTTTCCTTCTGGAAGACCGTGCTGTGCGCTGCGGCGGTTTCCGTCTGCATCGAATGCGTTCAGTACCTGACCCGTCTCGGCTATTTTGATGTGGACGATATCCTGACCAATGTATGGGGAGCGGCGGCAGGAAGCGGCTTCTGCACATGCATCCGGAAATTGCTCGCAGAAGCCCGCCGGGGCGGACCTCCCAAATGGGCGGCGATATTCGCGCCTCTGCTTCCCTTTGCCGCCTTCCTGCTTTTTTTCGGACATTTTCTCCTCCGCATGCGCCAGGCGGTTTGAAGGGATTTTTCTTCATTTTCCTGTTGATTCAGCGCCGTCCAGCCACTCCCGCACAGCTGCGGCGCTGCTTCCGACCGCCCGCGCAATCTTGGAAACAGACATTCCCGTGGAAAAGAGGAAACAGGCTATCTCACGCGCCTTCCGCTGTTCTCCCTGTGCAATGCCGATCTGAATGCCTTCGGTTTTCCCCTGTGCAATGCCGATTTTAATCCCCTCGGTTCTTCCTTCCTCAATGCCGATTTTGATTCCTTCGGTCCTTCCCTCCTGTTTCCCATCCTCAATCATTCCTCGAATTCCCTGACACACGTTGTAGCCTCCTTCCTGTGTCTGATATTCCGGCGTCCGGATCTGCTGCAGCTGCGGGGAATGGGTCAGTTCCTCCAGCGCGTCCATCGCCGTTTCGGAAACATTGCTGAAATGTTCCCGGCTTCCATCGATAAATTTTTTCAGTCCGTCCTTGTCCTCCGCATATTTGCAGAAGCCGAACACGGTCCGCAGTTCTCCGGTGTAACCGCAGATCTCCCCGTCCGTCATCCGGCAGACATCCAGCAGCTTCATATCCAGCCGGACGGAATCTCCCGGATCTTCCCCGTCTTCAAACAGATCTGACAGCTTCATCGGACCGTCCCAGGGCTCAGAACCCCAGTAAACCACCAGCGTCACGCAGCGGGCGATGCGGTCTGTCTTCAGAAATCTCCCCAGATATTCTCCCGCATTGACTTTGGCAGGCCGGTGCAGATGACCGTCCTTTCCTTTCCATTCCGACCGGTGGCGGTCCTGGATGATCTGTATCTGTCTGGCGTAATTGATGAAGTCCACCTCCAGTACCCGGAAGGGCATGGCATAATCCGGCAGGGACTGGTTCTCCAGGCCAAGGACGGCGAGCAGCCGTTCCCTGCGAAGCCCCATGGCGACGTCCCGGTATTGAACCAGCGTCGTCCCGCCGCCCTGCCTGGCGATCCGCAGGAAAGCGGTCTCTTTAATATCCTGTTCGCTCAGCTCCTCCGGCAGGACCGGAGTGCCCGAAAACACCGTCCGGCTGAAAAGCTCGGCAAAGTTTTCCCTGCTGTTCCGAAACAGCAGAGCGGTGGCGGTATCCTTCTTCATCATCTGGCCGGCGATCTTTCCGGCGTTTCCGGCATCGTCCGGTTTGGGCTTTTTTTCATCCTCTTTCATTGGCATGCTCCTTTCCATACGGATGGCAGGAGCACGGGTCCCTGCATGACCGGTCAGGCGCTCCTGCGGATCTTATCAGTTGACAGTTCCATTGAAATAACATTGAAAAACACAAGATTCAGCACAGAGTTCCTGAAGTGATGTCAGAAAGGGCGGAGAACAGATCGCCCCTTTGAAAGCCGGACGGCTTACAGACTGGAAATATATGCCTGTCTGGATTGTAGCATCTTTTCGCCGGAAGTACAAGGAAAAGTTTGAACCGCAGATCCTGCTTATTGCGCGGAGGGAACTGTAACCGCGCCGCGTTACTGTTCAGACAGGTCTGCGCATTTCCTGCGCAGACCGTACAAAAACGTACAGGAAGGAAGCATCCGGCCGCCTTCTTTTCGGAAGCCTTGCGGATCAGGGCGGCGCATGGTAAAATGAACCCATAGCGGAGCTTCAGATAAAACGGAAACGGAGGGATCTGCATATGAAACTGGTGATCACCATGAGCCGGAAGTATGGAACCGGGGCGAGCCTTATCGCAAAGGAGCTGTCGGAAAGGCTTGGCATTCCCGTTTACGACAAGGCTTATATTGAAGAACAGCTCAGCGGGCACAAATATGAAAGCGAGGCGGAGGCGATCCGGAAGCTGTCCGAGCAGCCCTGCATCATCCTCGGCCGCTGCGCGTCGGATATCCTGAAGGGACGGCTGGACGTTTTCAACATTTTCATCCGCGCCGACAAGGAGGACCGGATCCGCAGGATCATGGGACGGGACGGCCTGGACTATGAGAAGGCGAAGGAAAAGGTGGAACGCACGGACGAACGCCGCGCAGCCTATTACTATGAGCATACGGGGAAAACCTGGGGAGACGTGAACGACTATCACATGATCCTGGATACCTCTGAACTCGGCGCGGAGAACTGTGCGGATATTCTGATGCGTTATTTCCGGAAAATGGAGTATATCTGACTGGTCAGGAAGGAGCCGGAGCTGAAAGCAGCCCTGCCGGCGTGATCTGACAGAAAAATTTTTATACCTGGAGGAAAAAGAAGATGAACTACACGGCAGCAGCAGAAAGATACGGGACCATGGCTTACCACCGCTGCGGGAACAGCGGCCTGAAGCTCCCGGAGCTTTCTCTGGGACTCTGGCACAATTTCGGCGACACGTCGGTTTATGAGAATATGAAGCAGCTGATTTTTACCGCGTTCGATCACGGGATCACCCATTTTGATCTGGCGAACAACTACGGACCGGCCTACGGGAGCGCGGAACGGAACTTCGGGAAAATCCTGAAGGAGGAGCTTGGCGGCTACCGGGATGAGCTTCTTATCAGCACCAAGGCCGGCTATGACATGTGGGAAGGCCCTTATGGGAACTGGGGCAGCAGAAAATATCTGATCGCCAGCCTGGATCAGAGCCTGAAGCGGATGGGGCTTGACTATGTGGACATCTATTACCATCATCGGATGGATCCTGAAACGCCTCTGGAGGAAACCATGGGCGCTCTCGATCAGGCGGTTAGGAGCGGGAAGGCGCTCTACGCGGGCCTTTCCAACTACGACGGCCCTACTATGGAGAAGGCCTGCCGGATCCTGGAGGAGCTGAGATGTCCCTTTGTGATCAATCAGAATTCCTACAATATTTTCAACCGGACCATCGAGCAGAACGGCCTGAAGGATGCGGCGGCAAGACTGAAAAAAGGAATCATTTCCTTCAGTCCCCTGGCGCAGGGGATGCTGACGGACCGCTATCTGAACGGGATCCCGGAGGACAGCCGCATCCGCACGGACGGACGTTTCCTGAAGGAAGGAAATCTGACGCAGGACAGGCTTTCGCAGATCCGCGCCCTGAACGATATCGCGGCGCAGAGGGGAGAAAAGCTTTCCCGGATGGCTCTGAAATGGATCCTGCGCGACGGCGTGGTCACCAGCGTGCTGATCGGCGCGTCGAAGCCGCAGCAGATCCTGGATAATCTGGAGGTGCTCAGGAGCGCGCCGTTTACCGAAGAAGAGCTGAAAAAAATCGATGAGATCTCGCTGAACGCCTGATCTGTGGATGACGACGGGGGATGGACCATTGAACTGTAAAAAAATGAAAAATCTTTTTCTCAGGCAGTCCTGTCTGGATTCCTGGGCAGACTACGAAAACAGCCTGGCAAAGCCCAGCTTTATCAAATGGGATTATCTGGTGCTGACCGCCTCCAACGAGGAACAGGCGCGTACCTATCGGGAGCAGATCGATCACCGGCTGAGCCAGGGCCGGCTTCCGGCAGGCACTCATTATGCGGTGCTGCCGGATCCGGATGGAAAGCGGGTCGGCTCCGGCGGGGCAACGCTTCACGTGCTGGACTACATTGCGGGGAAGGAACGGGAAAAGGGAAGAGAGGCAGAAAAGCTTTTTCAGGGGCTTCGGATCCTGGTCATCCATTCCGGGGGCGACAGCAAACGGGTACCCCAGTATTCCGCCTGCGGAAAGCTGTTTTCTCCGGTTCCAAGAGAGCTTCCCAACGGCTTCGGCTCCACGCTTTTTGACGAGTTCGTGATCGGCATGTCCGGCGTTCCCTCCCGGATTCCGGAGGGGATGCTGGTTCTGTCCGGAGACGTGCTGCTTCTGTTCAACCCTCTGCAGATTGATTTCAACGCGAAGGGAGCGGCGGCGATCTCCATGAAGGAGAGCGTGGAAACCGGAAAGGAGCACGGCGTCTTCCTGAATGACGGAAACGATTATGTGGGCCGGTTCCTGCACAAGCAGAGCGAGGAAAGGCTGCGGGCGCTGGGAGCGGTGAACGCGCAGGGCAACGTGGATCTGGACACCGGCGCGGTGGTTCTGGGCGCAAAGCTGCTGGAGGCGCTTTACGGCCTGATCAGCACGGACGGAAGGACGGATGCGGTAAAATTTCAGGAGTTCGTCAACGAACGGGCGCGCATCAGCTTTTACGGCGATTTTCTGTATCCCCTTGCCGTTCATTCCACGCTGGAGCAGTATTATGAGGAGGCGGCGGAAGGGGAGCGAAACGCGGAGCTTCTTTCCTGCAGAAAAAAGATCTGGGACGCGCTTCATACTTTTTCCATGAAGCTGATCTGCCTGTCTCCCGCGGAATTTATCCATTTCGGAACCACCGCGGAGCTGATGCGGCTGGTAACGCACGATGTGGACGACTATGAATTTCTGGACTGGAAGAAGCAGGTGGTAACAACGGCTCCGGAGGGCGCGGACTACGCCGCCCATAACAGCTATGTGGGAAAGCGGGCGAAGGTGGGAAGCGGCGCATACCTGGAAAACAGCTTCGTCCTGGACGAATCCTGCGTGGGAAGCGGGAGCGTCGTTTCCGGCGTGAAGCTGAAAAATGTGGCCGTGCCGTCCGGCGTGGTGCTTCATGGCCTGCGGCAGCTGGACGGGAGTTTTGCGGCGCGCATTTACGGGGTATCCGATAATCCCAAGGGGACGCTGGACAGGCCCGGAGGCGCAGGCTTCCTGGGAAGTACGCTGCAGGATTTTCTGACCAAAAACGGCATGGACGCGTCAGAACTCTGGGAGGAAGGGCAGGAGCGCTCCCTGTGGAACGCCCGCCTGTATCCGGCCGCGCCCGACATGGAGACGGCGGTCCGACTGGCCCTTCTGACCGCAAAAATGGCCCGCGGGGAAGCTTCCGAGGAAGAAAAGAAATCCTGGCGGTCCCGCGAAAGGCTGAGTCTGCAGTCCAGCTTCAACCGCGCGGACGCTCTTGCGGCGGGAGCCTGGCAGCGGGAGCTGGAAAACAGGATCCTGTCCAGCCGTTTTATCTGGGCGCTGGAGGCGGGCGCTTATTACCGGGACGCGCTGAAGGCATTCGGAACCCACGGCATTGACCGGGAAATTTTCTCCCTTCTTATGGAAGACGCGGGAAATTCCGGTTTTTCTCTGAAGATCCGGATCTATTACGCCCTGGCGCAGTATATGAAGGAGCACCGCCTTTCCTTTGACGGCACGGGATATGACCGGGTGGAAGCCCTCTGCTTTGACACCATTCAGAAGACCATTTTCGACGACGCGGCATCCCGGCTGTCCGCCGTAAAGGATTACCGCATTGCCCGGGACCGGGTGGATGTGGAGCTTCCGATCCGGGTTAACTGGGGCGGCGGCTGGACGGACACCCCGCCCCACTGCAACGAAAAGGGCGGCACGGTGCTGAACGCCGCGCTGAAGCTGAACGGCATTTATCCGATCCAGATCCGGGTGGAACGGCTTTCGGAACCCCATGTGGAATTTGCCAGCACGGATATCGGCGTATCCGGCCGGGCGGACAGCGTGGAGGAGATTCAGGACTGCCATAACCCCTACGATCCCTTCGCCCTGCATAAGGCGGCGCTGATCGCCTGCGGCATCATTCCGCTCGGCAAAGGAACGCAAGAGACCCTTCCGGAAATCTGCGCCCGTCTGGGCGGCGGCATCCGCCTGTCCACCAGAGTGGTGGGGATTCCTCAGGGCTCCGGCCTCGGCACCAGCAGCATTCTTTCCGGCGCCTGCGTGAAGGGCCTGTTCCGTTTTCTGGGAAGAGAGGCCTCCGACGACGAAATCTATGCCATCGTGCTGGCCATGGAGCAGATCATGAGCACGGGCGGCGGCTGGCAGGATCAGGTGGGCGGCCTGACGCCGGGGATCAAGTTCATTACCACCAGCCCCGGCATCCATCAGCAGATCCACGTGGAGAAGGTCTCCATTCCGCCGGAGACAGCGCAGGAGCTTCAGGAGCGCTTTGCCCTGATCTACACCGGACAGAGACGCCTTGCCAGAAACCTGCTTCGCGACGTGGTGGGCGGCTATCTGGGCGGAAGGCCCGAATCCATCGACGCCCTGAAAAGAATGCAGTCCGTCGCCGTTCTGATGCGCTTTGAGCTGGAAAGAGGCAATCTGGACGCCTTCGCCGACCTTCTGAACCGCCACTGGGAGCTTTCCAGGCAGCTGGATTCCGGCTCTACCAATACCTGCATCGAGCAGATCTTCCTTTCCTGCGAGGATCTCATCGACGCCAGATTCATCGCCGGCGCGGGCGGCGGCGGTTTCCTGCAGGTTCTCTTAAAGCGCGGCTGCACAAAGGAGATGCTCCGGGAGCGCCTGCATGAGATCTTCCAGGACAGCGGCGTGGATGTGTGGGACAGCGAATTTGTCTGAATGGTTGAAGGAAAACGGAACGATACCGGAGCACCGGCCGCTCCGGAGGGGGGATTAAAATGCGTTCAGAAGAGGAAATGCTTGCCCTGATCACAACGACGGCTCTGGAGGATGCGCGCATCCGCGCCGCCTGGCTGGAAGGCTCACGGGCCAATCCCAACGTGCCGCGGGATATCTTTCAGGACTATGATGTGGTTTATATTGTAGAGGAAACAGGGTCCTTTCGGGAGGACCGCCGCTGGATCGACCGCTTCGGGGAACGGCTCTACATGCAGTATCCGGAGGATAATGTGAATTATCCTTCGGATCCCGAACACTGCTATGGCTGGCTGATGCAGTTCGCGGACGGAAACCGCCTGGATCTGCATGTCTGCACTTGGGATTATGCCAAGAAGGAAATGGAGCTTTTTATTGCGCTGGTAGACAAGGATGGACTTTTTCCTGCGAAGGAAAACCGTTCCGATGAGATCTACTGGATCAGACGCCCGGATCCGGCGCAGTTTTCCTGCCTCTGCAACGATTTCTGGTGGGGCTGCAACAACATTGCCAAGGGAATGTGGCGCAGGGAGCTTCCCTATGTCATGGATATGCTGAATTTCCACCTCCGCCCCCTGCTGAGGCAGCTTCTGGAATGGAAGATCGGCATGGAGCGGAATTTCTCGGTGAGCACGGGAAAATGCGGGAAATACATGAACCGCTACCTGCCGGCAGAGGTATATGACCGATATCTGTCCACCTATTCTGCCGCCAGGATCCCGGAACTCTGGGAAGCCACATGGGAAATGTGCCGCCTGTTTGAAGAAACGGCGCTGGAAGTGAGCTGCGGGCTGGGACTGCCCTATAATGCCGGGGAGGCGGAAAGCAGCAGGAAATTCCTGAAACGGGTACAGGAGCTGCCGGAGGATGCGGCAGAAATTTGAAACAAAAACTTAAAAACATGTCTTTTACGTTCCTGATACCTGCAGAAATGCAGGATCTTTCATCATATCTACGCATATTATATCATTTTGTCTCATAAAATTCTTGACTTTCACGCTGATTTTCTGTAATAATATCAGCGTGAAAGTTGGTGGATGATATGAACGGAAAAAATAT
Source organism: Candidatus Eisenbergiella pullistercoris (assembly GCA_019115665.1). GTDB lineage: Bacteria > Bacillota > Clostridia > Lachnospirales > Lachnospiraceae > Eisenbergiella > Eisenbergiella pullistercoris. The sequence goes on from DXDD01000056.1 coordinate 8,109, forward strand.
CGAAAAAATTCTGGAAAAACTTTCAGAAGAGAATAATGGTGTTTTAAGGACAGCAGAGGCAACATCGGCTGGCATCTCCAAAGACCATTTTTATAAATACATGAAGCAAAAAGGGTTTGAAAAATATGCTCATGGAATTTATGTTTCTCCGGACACTTTGACAGATGAGAAGTATCTGATACAGGCCCGGTTCCCGAAGGCAGTATATTCTCATGACGCAGCCCTCTATCTGCATGATCTGGCGGAGTATGA
>DXDD01000057.1 GCA_019115665.1 Candidatus Eisenbergiella pullistercoris
ATAAAGTTTCATAAGAAGATTATAACACAGGCGAGATATATATACAACACCATACAACAATAAAAGGCAGGAAATTTGACAAAAAAATACTGCCGAAAGGCAGTAAACAAAGCATTTTTTAAAAAACGGTCAAAGATAAAGTGTCGAAGACCCGTGCCGCTTTATGCCATATCTGTCCTATATTATATAGTATTGAAAACCACATGACAAGCATTATCTTTTTTTCTTTACTTTAAAACTTTAGTATGATAAACTAGTGGCAGAATGACTTACACCGGAAACCTGACAGAATGAAATGCCGCCCTGCGGCAGATTGCGAGGTAGAAAATGAACAGAAAAATCAGGACGGAAGCCGTGGATTCTCTTTTTGAAGCAATTCTGAACCTGCGGACCAAAGAGGAGTGCTATCTTTTTTTTGAGGATCTCTGCACGGTGAACGAGCTGCTTTCCCTTTCCCAGAGATTCGAGGTGGCCGCCATGCTCCGGGAGCATAAGACCTATCTGGATATCGCAGAAAAGACAGGCGCTTCCACCGCAACGATCAGCCGCGTTAACCGTTCTCTGAATTATGGAAACGACGGGTATGAACTGATTTTTGAACGTCTTTCTGAGAAAAAGGACGCGTCTGAGGAGAACGGATGAATGCATCCGGATCTCCTTACAGCTCCTGTCCGGCGTAGTCCCTGACTTTTTCAAAGGAAAGGCTCCCGCCGTAAAGATCCAGGGCGCTTCCCACCGTGATGTGGATCCGGTTTTTCCCAAGCTCCTTGATGCTGCGGATGTCCTCCAGGGACCGGATCCCGCCCGCATAGGTGATCGGGATCCGGTTCCAGCGGCCCAGCATGGTCACCAGCTCCTTTTCGATCCCGCATACCTTTCCTTCCACATCCACCGCATGGATCAGAAATTCATCGCAGAAGGAAGCCAGCATGTCCAGCACGTCTTCATTCAGGATGACGCGGGTATATCTCTGCCATCTGTCCGTCACAATATAATAGGCGCCGTCCTTTTTCCGGCAGCTCAGATCCAGCACCAGTCTTTTCTTTCCCACATTTTCCAGAAGGCGGTTCAGATTTTCATAGGAAATCGTTCCATCGCGGAATACATAGGAGGTCACGATGACATGGGAGGCTCCGGCATCCAGATATTCCGCCGCGTTCTCCGCCGTGATCCCGCCGCCGGCCTGCAGTCCGCCCGGGCAGGCTCTGAGCGCTTCCAGCGCCTGTCTGCGGGAGGCCTCGTAATAGGGACTGCTTTTTGCGTTCAGTATGATCACATGGCCGTTTTTCAGCCCCTTTTCCGCAAAAAGGGACGCGTACCATGCCGCCGGTCTGCTGGATACGAAATTTTCCTGCGCGCGGTCGCAGGTGTCCGCCACGCTCCCGCCCACCAGCTGCTTTACCCTGCCGTTATGGATATCAATACACGGTCTGAACTCCATCTTTCCCTCCATGCCGAAGCGCTTTACGCCGCGGCGTCTTTTTCCCGGTTCTGTAAAAATCATCTATATTTTACATGAATTTTTTTCTGCTGACAATTCCTTTTTCGGATAAAGAAAGGATTCCTGAACATACTAAGTATCGGACGATCCTTTGGTCCATGGAAGGCTTACGCCTTTCTTTTATGATTTGCGAAAAGGAGGTAGGTATGAAAAGGCTGAACAGATTCTTTTCAGGCAGGCTTCAAAGAAGGCTTCCCGTGCTTCTGACTCTGCTGCTGCTCGCCGGCACGGCCGCCTGCGGCAGGAAGGAGCAGGACGAGGACGATATGGTAAACGGCATAACGGAGACGTCGCAGGCCGCCGATGAGACGGCGGGCGGCTCTGTTTCCGAAGAGCAGGAAACGGCCGGGATCAACGGAAGCGGTCTGGGGACGACCGGCCGGCCTGCCGGAGAAACCATGGAAGAAGCCACGGAAGGAACCACGGACGAAACCATGGAAGAAACCGCAGGCGGGAACAGCACAGCCAACGAAAGCTCTGAGATCATAGACGATACGGGCAATATTGCGGACGACGCGAAGGACGCGGTCCATGATGCCGGAAGCGCTGTGGAAAATGCCGCCGACCATGTGGGGGATGCGGTGAAGGACGTGATCGACGGAGCGGGCGATGTGGTAAAGGATGCCGCCGAGGGCGCGGCAGACGGGATCCGGGATATGACCGGTTCCAGATAACCGCTCTGCCGGAGATCCGGCCGGACAAAAAGGCGTTCCGGGATTCCATAAAACGGAATCCGAAACGCCTTTTTCATGCCTGCGTCAAAGTCCCTTTTCCGCCACGGAGCCGTCCATATAGGCGGCAAGCAGCTCCTCCAGATAATAGATGCTCTCCTTGAGCTCTCTGCCGATGTCCGTATCCGCCACCTGGATGCGCCGCGCGGCGGTTTCCACAATAATGGCGTCCGAAATGATGTCCGACTCCTTCCGGATGGCCGCCTCCGCCGATTCAAAGGGTTCGTGGGCCACCAGAGTCATGCCGTGGGAATTGGCGATCAGCGTATAGCCGGCGATTCCGGTCTTGCCCTGATAGGCTCTGGAAAATCCTCCGTCGATGATCAGAAGCTTTCCGCCGCACTTAATCGGCGTATCCCCTTTTTTCAGCTCCACGGGCACATGGCCGTTGATGATGTGGGAAACCGCCGGATCCAAGCCGAATTCCCGAAGGATGCGGTTCACCGTCTCCTCGTCGTCCGTCAGGCTGTAATAGCTGTTTTTCTTTTCCGTATGGGTCGTCTTATCTTCCACGAAATAGCGTTCAAAGGTAGCCATCTTGTCCTTGCCGAACACGGGGGATTTGGGGCCGGTCCAGATATACCAGATGATATCCCGTCCCTTTGCCGCCTCTTCCTTATCCTTGGAATAGTAGCCCTTTCTGGCATAATGGTCCAGCACGTCGTACAGGGCTTTTCCGCTGTATTCCCTTCCGAACACATTTACCTTCAGGAAATTTCCTTTTTCATCCACGGGAACGCAGCCGTGGTAGAGCAGATTGGAATTGTAGACCTTATACAGACTTCCCTTGGAAAACAGGAAGCGTACGTGGCGCTGCAGCTTTTCGCAGTGTACGAAGGCATGGCGCAGCCGCTCCACGACCTGCTCCTCCGCTTCTGTCAGCCGATAGGGATCGGAGGGATCCACCGTAGGGAAATCCGTATCCCGCATGGGATATTGTATGCCGCCGATATTTACGGTCTTTTTCTCGAAATCGATCTTATCCAGAAGAAGCCTGTCTTCCATCCCAAACTCCGGCCGTCTCCGGATCAGCTGGCCCTCCAGCTTGAACTGGATGATGGCGATGGCCTTGTGCATCTTCATATCCAGATCCAGATCCTTGCGGTCATAGCCGTCGTCATATTTGATGGAAAACACGCTGCAGTCCGTGTCCGCGTAGGTTTCCAGCGCAAAGGTGGCAAGGGGGATGAGGTTGATCCCATAGCCCTCCTCCAGCGTGTCCAGATTTCCGTATCTGGCGGATACGCGGATCACATTGGCGATGCAGGCCGCATGGCCGCTCGCCGCCCCCATCCACACCACGTCGTGATTTCCCCACTGGATATCCACGGAATGATAGGCGCCAAGCGTATCCAGGATGACGTGGGGGCCCTTTCCCCTGTCATAAATATCGCCCACGATATGCAGATGATCGATCACCAGCCTCTGGATCAGGTTGCACAGGGCGGTGATGAAATCCGGCGCGCTTCCGATGCGGATGATGGTATGGATGATTTCATTATAATAGGCTTCCTTATCCTGCACCTCTTCCTTTTCCGTGATCAGCTCCTCGATCACATAGGAAAAATCGGGAGGAAGCGCCTTTCTGACCTTGGAACGGGTATATTTGGACGCCACCCGCTTGGTGATCTGCACCAGCCGGTGAAGGGTGATCTTAAACCAGTCCTCCAGAGCCTCCTGGTCCTCTTCCTGCTGCATCACGAGTTCCAGCTTCTCCTTAGGATAGTAGATCAGCGTGGCAAGGCTCCTTTTATCCCGGGCGGTCAGCGTATTTCCGAACGCCTCGTCGATCTTTCTTTTCACGCTTCCCGAACCGTTCTTCAGGACATGGTTGAACTGCTCGTATTCGCCGTGGATATCCGTCAGGAAATGCTCCGTCCCCTTGGGCAGGCTCATGATGGACTGCAGATTGATGATCTCCGTCGATGCGGCCGCGATCGTCGGGAACTGCTTTGAAAGGCTCCTCAGATAATTCTGCTCCAGTTCTTCCATACTCTCCTCCTCTCCCTCTGCGCTGTGCACGCCGGCGCGTTTCCCCGGCCGGACGGCTGTGCACGCCCGACACGTTTTCCCGGCCGGACGGCTGTGCGGACCCGGCGCGTTTTCCCGGCCGGGCAGCCGGTCAGCCGCCGATCACATCGCCCATATCGTAAAGGCCCGCCGGCTGATCCTTTAAGAACTTCGCCGCCTGCAGGGCGCCCTTCGCAAATACGTTCCGGGAATAGGCTCTGTGGGAAAAGGTGACGACCTCATCCTCTCCGGCAAAGATCACATCGTGATCTCCCACGATGGTTCCTCCCCGGACGGCGGAAATGCCGATCTCCTTTTCATCCCGCTTTTCCCTTCTTGCGCTTCTGTCATATACATAATGATAAGCGCCGTCAAGCTCTTCGTTGATGCAGTCCGCAAGGGCAAGGGCGGTCCCGCTGGGAGCGTCCACCTTCCGGTTATGATGCTTTTCCACGATCTCAATGTCAAAGCCGGCCTCCGCCAGCACTCCGGCAGCCTTCTTCAGCACGTTTTCCAGAAGGTTGATGCCAAGAGACATATTCGCGGATCTCAGAACGGCTGTTTTGCCGGAAACCTCCTGCACCAGGGCAAGCTGCTCCTCCGAAAGGCCGGTGGTGCACAGCACGCAGGGGGTCTTCGTTTCCCCGCAGAAGGAAAGGAGTTCATCCGCCGCCTTCGCGGTGGAGAAATCCACGATCACATCCGCCTTCTCCGTCGCCTTTTCCCAATATTCCTTCAGGCTCGGGTAGACCGGATACTCCTGTCCGGCTCCCGCAAACGGATCAACCCCCGCCACCGTCTGAAGCTGCTCATCCTCTTTTGCCATACGGGAAACCACCTGTCCCATATGTCCGCCGCAGCCGTGTATCAGTATTTTTACCATATCCTTCTCCATTCCGGAGCTTCTTCGCTCCCCGGGCCGGTTACAGCAGCCCGAAATCCTTCATCGCCTGTTCCAGTCTTGCCGCGTTCGCTTCCTCCATCTCCGTCAGAGGCATTCTCAGCGTTCCGGCCTCCATGCCCATTAGGTTCATGGCCTTCTTGACAGGGATGGGATTCACCTCGCAGAAAAGAGCCTCGATCAGCGGGATCGCATCCAGCTGGATCTTCCGGCTGCCTTCGATATCCCCTTCAAAGAACTTCGCGCACATATCGTGGGTCTGGCGCGGCGCGATGTTGGAAAGCACGGAGATCACTCCCTTTCCGCCGAGCGCAAGCAGCGGCACCACCTGGTTGTCGTCGCCGGAATACAGATCCACGCAGCCGCCCGCCAGGCTCATCAGCTTCGCCGTCATGCTGATGTTTCCCGTCGCATCCTTGACGCCCACGATGTTGGGAACCTCCCTGCACAGCTTCACGATGGTCTCCGGCTGCATGGTCACGCCCGTACGGCCCGGAATGTTGTAGAGGATCACCGGAATATGGATGGAATCCGCGATGGTCTTAAAATGCAGATACAGCCCCTTCTGGGTCGCTTTATTATAGTAGGGAGTCACCAGCAGCACGCCGTCCGCGCCCGCCTTTTCCGCCTCTCTGGAAAGATAAACCGCAGTCTCCGTGCAGTTGGAGCCGGTGCCCGCGATCACGGGAATCCTTCCCGCAGTCTTTTCCACGCAGAAGCGGATCACATCCAGATGCTCCTCATGGGTGAGCGTGGATGCCTCTCCGGTGGTGCCGCAGACTACGATGGCGTCCGTCCCGCCCGCGATCTGCGCTTCGATATGCTCCGCGAATTTCTCATAATTGACGCTTCCGTCCTCGTGAAAGGGCGTAATGATGGCAACGCCCGCTCCTGTAAAAATGGCCATATGTACCTCCTGTTCTGTTTCCGCCTCCAGCGGCGGCGTCTGAAATCCTGTACCGCTCCCGGCGGCCGTGAAAGCTTTCCGGCATCCGGGCGGAACTGCCTGTGCCTGCGGCGGCCGCATGAAAAGTGCTGTCAAAAAAACCGGCCGTCTGGTCATAACAGAGGGGCCGGAATCTTTTTTCATGGAAATCTTTCCTGAAAAATTCTTTTCAGATAGCGCCCCATCCTGTATCAGATGACAGTCATACGGCTGTTGACCGTATGCCCAAGACTCAAGCTGCAGGCGCTCTCCTCTTTCGGCGTTCTTCCCTTTCCCTCTTCTTCTCCTGTGCCTGCCACATCCGAAAAGCTACTGTTGAATCACGCAACCTCTATCTGAAAGCTATCATAGCACGGAGAAGGCGTCCCTGTCAACGCAAACGAAAGCGCGCTTCCGGGGTGCATAAAAAAGAAGAAGAACAGCCCTGCCATTCTTCCTCCTGTTTTCCGTATTCACTTTACCGTCCGGATCTCCGTCACATAATCCGCCAGTCCGCAGATCTCATCCGTGATGGGGATTCCCGTCATGATGATGTCCGTCTCGTCGTCTCTGGCGCTCAGGACGTTCTTCAGATCCTCCACGGTGATGATGCCGTTTCCGATCAGTCCCAGGACCTCATCCAGGATCAGCATGTCGCATTCTCCCGTATTCAGGACCTTCTTTGCGTAATTCAGTCCGTTGCGGATGTTCTTGACCTCGTCCTCCTGCTTTTCCTTAGGAAGGGATTCAAATTCCACATCGGATTTTTCAAACCGGAACAGCTTGATCTCAGGCTCCAGCCTGCGCGCAAAGCTGTCCTCTGTCAGTCCCTTTCCGCGCAGGAACTGAATGATCACCACGCTGGCTCCCTTTGCCGCTGCGATCAGTCCGCAGCCGATGGCCGCCGGAGACTTTCCGTGTCCGGTCCCGCCGTAAATATAAACCTTTCCCTCTGCCATATCCTCTGCCTCTCTCATGTCATATCTGACATGTTTTTCCTGTTCACCATAATACCATATGTGTCTTTGTAACGCAAGAAACGCTTTATTCTCCGATCAGCTCCAGCTTGCTGACGGATACCTCGTAGGCGACCCGCTTTTCCAGCTCTTCCTCGGATATTTTCTTCATATATTCCCGGCTCTGGATGCGTCCCCAGATCTCGCAGTGGTCTCCCACGCTGAAGCCCCCGGCGAAGCGGGCGTTTCTGCCCCAGCAGATGCAGGGGATGTAATCCGATTTCCCGTAAGGACGGTTCACGGCAAGAAGCACGTCGGCGATCTCCCTTCCCAGAGGCGTTTTCCGGTAGACCGGTTCCTTGCAGATGTAGCCGTCCAGATAGATCTGATTGGTTTTGGAGCTTTCCTCCAGCTCGTCGATGAACTCGATCTCCCGCACGAAAACGGAAAGGATGAGGCGGTTTTTCTTTTCCTCATGACGGTTGTAGGAGCGGAACTGGCCGGACACGCATACATAGGCGCCCTTATAATCCTCTTCCACGTCGATGAGTCTCTCCGAGATCATCAGAGGGATGATGTCGCAGGACTCGCTGAGTCTGGCCACCTCCACGTCCAGCATGTAAAAGCCTTCCCCGAAGATCTCGTGGCTGAACGTGAAGTCTCCGATCACCTTTCCCATGATGACTACCTGGTTGTTTTCCATTACCTTATCTGTCATTTCTGTTCTCCCTTCTCGGGCCCGGGCTGCCGGACCGCATGTAAGAATTTTTTCCTGTATGTATTACCAGTTTATGGCTGCATTCCCGCTTTCAGAACAGGCACCGGACGCCGTATTTCTCCGCTGTTCGGCAAAAGGGCTGCCTTTTCGGCGTGTTTCCCGCAAAAGCGCGTAAAAGCGCTTTTTTTCGCGCGGGTGTTGCAAGTTGGCTGTCGGGATGCTATACTAATTTAGTTTGAGCAGCAGCGAAATGGTATGGAAATGTTTTCTGAGGCGTCCGTGCGCTGCGTGAGCGCATGCCGCCGGTTTTTCAGAAGGAAGGAACGGATATGAAGCAGAAGCGAGAAGATGTGAGAAACGTTGCGATCATTGCCCATGTTGACCACGGAAAGACCACGCTGGTAGACGAGCTTTTGAAGCAGAGCGGCGTGTTCCGCGCCAACCAGGAGGTGGTGGAGCGTGTCATGGACTCCAACGCCATCGAGCGGGAACGCGGCATCACCATCCTTTCCAAAAATACGGCGATCACCTATAAGGGCGTGAAGATCAATATCGTGGACACCCCCGGCCATGCGGATTTCGGCGGCGAGGTGGAGCGGGTGCTGAAAATGGTGAACGGCGTCATTCTGGTGGTGGACGCTTTCGAGGGCCCCATGCCGCAGACCAAATTCGTATTGAGAAAAGCGCTGGAGCTTCAGCTTCCCGTCATTGTCTGCGTCAACAAGATCGACCGGCCGGAGGCCCGTCCCAACGCGGTGGTGGACGAGGTTCTGGAGCTGTTCATGGATCTGGACGCAAGCGACGAGCAGCTGGACTGCCCCTTCGTATTCGCCTCCGCCAAGAACGGCAGCGCCACGCTGAAGCTGACCGTAAAAAATAAGGATATGAAGCCTCTTCTGGATACCATTCTGGATTATATCCCGGCTCCCGAGGGAGATCCTGAGGCGGGAACCCAGGTTCTCATCAGCACCATTGATTATAATGAATATGTGGGCCGCATCGGCGTCGGCAAGGTGGATAACGGCACCATTTCAGAGGGACAGGACGTGGTGATCGTCAACCATCACGAGCCGGACAAGCAGAAACGGGTGCGCATCAGCCGCCTGTACGAGTTCGACGGACTGAACAAGCTGGAGGTAAAGCAGGCCTCCATTGGCTCCATCGTCGCCATTTCCGGCATCACGGACATTCACATCGGAGATACCCTCTGCTCCCCGGAGAATCCGGCGGCGATCCCGTTCCAGAAGATTTCGGAGCCCACCATCGCCATGGATTTCATCGTAAACGATTCTCCCTTTGCCGGGCAGGAAGGAAAATACGTGACCAGCCGCCATATCAGAGACCGCCTGTTCCGCGAGCTGAACACGGACGTGTCCCTGCGGGTGGAGGAAACGGATTCCACGGAAGCCTTCAAGGTATCCGGCCGCGGCGAGCTGCATCTGTCGGTGCTGATCGAAAACATGCGCCGGGAAGGCTATGAATTTGCCGTCAGCAAGGCTGAGGTTCTGTATAAGACGGATGAAAACGGAAAGCGGCTGGAGCCCATGGAAACCGCCTACATCGACGTGCCCGAGGAATATGCCGGAACGGTCATCGAGAAGCTGTCCCAGAGAAAGGGCGAGCTGGTCAACATGAGCGCGGCAAACGGCGGCTACACCCGCCTGGAGTTCAATATTCCCTCCCGCGGCCTGATCGGCTACCGCGGCGATTTTCTGACGGACACCAGAGGAAACGGCATCATGAACACGGCCTTTGCGGGCTACGCCCCCTATAAGGGAGACATCCAGTACCGCAAGCAGGGTTCGCTCATCGCCTTTGAGACCGGCGAATCCGTCACCTACGGCCTGTACAACGCCCAGGAGCGCGGTACTCTGTTCATCGGGCCGGGCGAGCGCGTCTATGCCGGCATGGTCATCGGACAGAGCGGCAGAGGCGAGGACATCGAGGTGAACGTGTGCAAGAAAAAGCAGCTCACCAACACCCGTTCTTCCAGCGCGGACGAGGCCCTGCGCCTCACTCCTCCCCGGATCCTGAGCCTGGAGCAGGCGCTTGATTTCATCGAGACGGACGAGCTTCTGGAGGTGACGCCCAAATCCCTCCGCATCCGGAAGAAGATCCTGGATCCCACGAAGAGAAAGCGGGCGAATATGAACCGGAATAACTGATCCGCATTTTTTTGCAGCAGAAAAAAATGCCGCGGCAGGTTTTTGCTTTCCTGCCGCGGCATTTTCTTATTTCCCGCATCCTTCTTTCAGTTGATTCCCGTCACGGCGAACCCGCTGTCCCTTCCGTCATCCCGCTGGAAGGTGATGTTGGGAATGCCCTCCTCAGATCCCAGCACGAATTTTCCGCCGTCCAGCTCCGTCAGCTCATAGAGATCGGCGGAAAGCACGGCCGCCACCCGTTCCTCTGAAAAGATCTCCTCCTGCGGAAGGGCAAGAAATTCCTCCGCGTCCCGCGCCAGGCTGTCCCCGTCCTCCAGTCTCACGGAAAGGGGAAAGCCCGCCAGATTGGCGAGCGCGTCCATGCTTTTGTACCGGCAGGCGAACAGGATATCCGCCGCGAAGGCCAGAACGTCTCTGTCCGCCGCGGGCTGCGTGGGGCCGTCCTGGATGCGGGAGGCCATTCCCGCTTCGCTTTCCACCAGGACGGACATGCCGAGAAGCAGGCCGTCCGAAAGCTCCATCTCCACGCCGCTCTCCGGGTAGGAAAAGCTGTACCAGATCCCGTCCCCGGTATCGATGATCAGGCTGTTCATGGCGGCGTCCACCACGATCCCCTCAAAGGAGCCGTCGGCGTCCGTCACCATAAATTCCTCCGGCATATCCTCCGGCCCGGCCTGCGTTTCCGTCTCTCCCGGGCTTTCCGTTTCCGCTTCAGCTTCCTGCGTTCCGGCCGCTTCCGCGCTCTGCGGATCCGCCGCGCTTCCTGTCGCCGCCGCATGTTCTGTCTCCGCCGCATTTTCTGTCGCCGCCGCGCCTGCCGTTTCCGCCGCGGCGGATTCCTGCGCGTTCTGTTCCGTCTGTCCGCAGGCCGCAAGCGTCAGCATAAGCGCCGCCGCGAGGAGCAGACGAAGACCGTACGCGGAAAGCCGGCCGTGCGCGGAAAGCCTGCCATGCGCGGAAAGCCTGCCGGCTTCCGTTCTTCTTTTCCGTTTCATGCTCTTACCTCCAATGCATTCTGCTTCAGTCCTTCAGGATCAGCCCAACCGGGCAGTGGTCCGAGCCGTACACATCCTTATAGATCAGCGCGTCCTCCAGCCGGTCCTTCAGCGCCGGGGAAACGAGGAAATAGTCGATGCGCCAGCCTGCGTTCTTCTCCCTGGCGTGAAAACGGTAGGACCACCAGGAATAGGCTCCCTCAAGATCGGGATAAAAATACCGGAAGGTATCGATAAATCCGTTTTCCAGAAGCCGGGAAAACTTCGCCCTCTCCTCACCGGTAAAGCCCGCGTTTTTCCGGTTGGTCTTCGGGT
>DXDD01000058.1 GCA_019115665.1 Candidatus Eisenbergiella pullistercoris
AGACGATTTTATCATCATCAACGCCAACGTCTCCCATACGGAAAAATCAGACGGCCAGTCTCCTCTGGAATATATTATCCTCGACGTGGAGGGAATGAATTTTTCCTTCGAGGGGAACAAGGAGCACATCATCTTCAGCTGCCGGAAGGAGCATGGGGATTTTCTGTTTTTCATGGATGCGCTTTTAAAGGAAATGGAAGAAAAAAGAGAGGATTATGAACTGGTCTGCCAGAACCTTCTGGAGGTGATGATCGTCAGGCTGCTGCGGAGGGCCAGCTTCTCCTTTGAATACGAATCTTCGGTCAAGTCCAGCCGGGAATGCATCCGGCTGAAGCAATATATCGAAGCCAACTACAATCAGGATATCACCCTGGATACGCTGGCGCAGCTCTCCCACCTGAACAAATATTATCTGGCCCATGCCTTTACCAGATATTTTGGCTGTTCTCCCATCAATTATCTGTGCGAGGTCAGAATTAAGGCCAGCAGAGAGCTGCTGGCCAGTACGGATTACAGTATTACGGAGATTGCGCAGCTTTCCGGCTTTTCCTCCCAGAGCTATTTTGCCCAGTGCTTCCAGAAATACTGCAAAATGACGGCGTCAGCCTACCGCAAAAGCTGCCGGGCGTCTGAGGCCGAATGTCCGTAGGGCGCTTTTGCGTCTCAGAGCGAAGGCCCGCAGGGTATTTTCCCGCCTCAGGTGTTCGCGCCTTTTCCCGCAAGGAGCTCCACCACGGCCTCAAAGCCCATGCTGTGAGAGGCCTTCACCAGGATCGTATCCCCTTCCTCCAGCCAGGCGCCGATCCCGGCAAGAAGCGTCTCCCTGTCCGGAAAATAATGAATGCCGCCGGAAGGTCTTCTTCCTTCTTTTTCCGCTTCCGAAAGAGCGCCCTCATACATGGCCCGGGAAAGCGGTCCCGCGCAGATCAGACAGTCCGCGCCCTTTTTCACGCAATAGCGGCCCACCCGTTCATGAAGCTGCTTCTCCTGCTCCCCAAGCTCCAGCATATCTCCCAGAACAGCCACCCTGCGGGACGCGGCCCTCTGCGGCGCGTCTTTTTCTTCCTTCTGCGTGAGCAGGTCTACGGCGGCCTCCACCGAAACCGGATTGGCGTTATAACAGTCGTCGATCACAATACGGCTTCCCGCCTGCAGAATGCGGCTTCTGCCGCTGACGCTCCTGACATCCGCGATGCCGGCTGCGATCTCCTCCTCCGAAAGCCCAAGCAGGAAGCCTGTCGCCGCCGCCGCCAGCGCATTATACACCATATGCTCTCCCGGAAGCGGGATGCGGACCGGAAATTCCTTTCCCGCATGGCAGAACACAGCTTCGCTTCCCAAAAGCCCCTTCATCCGGATATCTCCGGCATACACGTCGCAGCTTCCGGCCGCTCCGGCTTCCGGCCGGGCGCAGGAGATCCCATAGGTCACAGGCTTTCTTCCCTTCACCTGCCCAACCGACGCAAGCATGTCGTCGTCCCCGTTCAGCACGGCGCGGCCGTTTTCCTGCATGAAGTCAAAGATCTCCGATTTTGCCTTCAGGATGCCTTCCCTGCTTCCCAGAAACTCCAGATGGCACTGGCCGATATTGGTCATCACGCAGATATCCGGCTGCGCGATCCGGCTCAGACGGTGCATTTCCCCGAAATGGTTGATCCCCATCTCCAGCACGGCCACCTCCGTATCCTCCGGCATGGAAAGGACGGTGAGGGGGACGCCGATCTCATTGTTAAAGTTTCCCTGCGTCTTATGTACCCGGTATTTCCGGGAAAGCACCGCCGCAATAAATTCCTTGGTGCTGGTCTTTCCCACGCTCCCGGTGATGCCTACCACCTTTACGGGAAGCTGTTCTCTGTAAAACGCCGCGATCTGCCGCAGCGCTTTCAGGCTGTCCTCCACCAGAATGCAGGGCCCTGCCGGGTTTTCCGGCAGACGCTCGCAGACAACGCCCAGCGCGCCTTTTTCAAATACGTCCGGGATAAAACAGTGTCCGTCCACCCGCTCTCCCTTCACGGCGATGAAAAGGCTGTTTTCCCCCGCCTGTCTGGAATCGATCACCACGGACGCGCACTCCGTCCCCGGCAGTTCTCCCGAAAAGACCAGCCTGCCGCCGCAGGCCCCTGCCAGATTTTCAAGCGTCATATGTTTCATCAGAATCTCCCTTCCGAATCGCTCCCGTCAGGCCGCAGCGCCAGCTTCAGAATCCATTCGCACAGATCTTCAAATTCGACCCCGATGGCCCTGGCTTCCTGGGGAATCAGGGAGGTGGGAGTCATGCCAGGCAGCGTGTTCGCCTCCAGGCAGTAAACATTTCCCTCCCGGTCCATCATGAAGTCCATCCGGGCATAATTTTTCAGGCGCAGCGCCGCAAACGCCTTTTCCGAAAGCCGCTGGATCTCCGCCGTCTTTTCCGGCGAAAGATCGGCAGGACAGGTTTCCACCGTGCTTCCGGCCTGATATTTGTTCTTATAATCATAAAACCCGTTCAGGGGAGCGATCTCCACAATGGGAAGCGCCTTTCCGTCGATCACCGCGCAGGTAAATTCCCTGCCCTCTATGTACTGCTCCACCACAGCCTCGTCGTCATACAGGAACGCGTCCTCGACGGCCGCCCGGTATTCCTCCCCGCTTTGCACGATGCTCACGCCCACGCTGGATCCGCCCCGGGACGCCTTCACCACGCAGGGCAGCTCCACCGGACAGGGAAACGCCGGCGGGCAGGAGGCCTCCGCCGCATCAACCCCCTTCGCCGCAGCGGCATCTGTTCCAGTGCCGGCGGCCGTTTCGACGCCGGCGGCCTTTCTGACACCGGCACCTGTTTCAATATCGGCACTCATCCCGGCGCCGGCGGCCCTTCTGATGCGGACGCCGGCCGGGGTCGGTATGCCGTGAACGGCGAACAGCTCCTTCGTCAGGCTCTTATCCATGGCAAGCGCCGAGCTGACATAATCCGTTCCCGTGTAGCGGATGCCGAGCAGATCGAACGCGGCCTGCACCTTGCCGTTCTCCCCGTCCGCTCCGTGCAGCCCCAGAAAGACCGCGTCCGCCATGCCGCAGACGGTCAGCACGTTGGGGCCGAAAAAGCTCCTCCCTCCGTCCTTTCGCATGGCCATAATCTTCTTAATATCCGGATTGCTTTCCTGAACCGCGCCGATGCTCTCTCCCCAGTCGCAGTCCTTTTCAAAAATACGCGCGATCTCCTCTTCGTCTCCCTCGTATCCCAGATAGACGTCCAGGAGCACCGCCTGATGTCCTTTTTTCTTCAGCGCCTCATAAATCATCCGGCTGGAAACCAGCGAAACATCCCGTTCCGTGCTGATTCCGCCGCCCAATACCACGATCTTCATGACTTCCTCTTTTCCTGCGGCCGCAGGCCGCATCTTATTATGGCAGGAAGAATCACGGAGCGATTCTTCCACCGCCTGCCGGGGCGTCTTCCGCCCCGGCGCGAAACTGTCGATTCCAGGTTTCCCTGTCTGCGCTCCCTATTGTAGCATATCCTGGCGGCAAGGGGAACGCAAAAATGGAAGAATCTCTGAAGCTGCAGCGAAGCGCTGAAGAAACGCCCCCGCTATCCCAGTCTGCTCATCGGATCCACAGGGGTCCCGTCCTTTGTCAGTTTAAAATAGACATTCGCGCCCTCCACGCTGTAGTACATGGTAGGGGCGGCCACGCTGCCGATCAGATCTCCCGTTTCAACCATATCTCCTTCGGACACGGCAAGGTCCTTCAGCTGCCCGTAAGTCAGCTCATAGCCGTCTCCCAGATTCATCACCACGGTAGTCCCCGTTTCCGGATCCTGATAAATGTCCGTCACCTGCCCGTCCGCGGCGGCGGTGATCCCTTCGCCCTCCACAGCCGCAATCACGATGGCCGGACTGTATTTGTACTGATCCAGCGTGGCAAAATAGACGGTTTTATCCATACTGTAATTCACCAGCACATTTCCCACGATGGGCCATACCAGCGTATCCGCGTCCGTAAAATCCAGAAGCGAGGTTACGCTCATGGCGTCCGTATCCTCTCCCGGTGAAGCGGCCTCTCCTGCAATGGCGTCGGAAGCGCTGGCGGCAAGCGCTTCCCCGGCGGAACCGCTGTCCGCAGCAGCCGCCTCCTGCGCCGAAGCCGCAGCAGCCGGTTCGTCCGCCCGAGCCAGTTCAGCCGCGTCCGCCGATTCGCCGGCTCCAGCCAGTTCTGCCGCGTCCGCCTGCCCGTCCGCTCCGGCAAGCTCAGCCGCGTCCGCCGATTCGCCGGCTTCGGCCACCCCAGCCGCGTCCGCCTGCCCGTCCGCTCCGGCAAGCTCAGCCGCGTCCGCCGATTCGCCGGCTTCGGCCGCCGTTCCTTCTCCCTGTCCGCCGGCCGGAACGTTTTCTCCATCCTGCGCGCCGTCTCCTGTCCGGCTTCCCAGCATGGTCAGGCTTTCCTCCTCTTCCAGCGCCGTGAAATCCACCACGTTTTCCTCCGGCAGCTCTTTTCTCTGATTCCTCACATACAGCCCCGTAACCGTCAGAGCCGTCAGCACCAGGCAGCTGGACGCCAGCATGATCGCCTTTTCTTTTCTAAAGCTTGATCTCCTTCTTCTCATAGGTCCTTCCTTCTCTCCTATTACATTTGGCAGTGCCGTCGGCATATGCCATGTGAATTCCTTCAAGCTTATTTTTTCCGTTTCGTCCGCCATTATTCAGTTTTCATCCGCTTTTATCCGCCGGATTTTTGTTCCGCATCCTTCCGGATCTCGGCCCCCTTGAAAAAGCCGGACAAAAGCGCCATAAAATCCTCTCCTTCCCCGGCCCTCCTGTCAGCCTCATGCTGACAGAAGCCCAGCCCGTGGCCCACTCCCTTGCTGGTAAGACGGATCCCGCTCCCCTCCTCCGCCAGAGAAAAACAGGAAGAAGCCAGGCCGAACAGATCCCGGAAGCTTTCTCCGGCCATCCGTTCCGTTCCGATATCCACATACAGGACATAGTCCGCGCTGTCCCTGGTCAGAAGGATCCTTCCGCCGCTGTCACAGCCCAGTTTTTCCCAGAACCGCTCCCTGCTGACCAGAATGCTCTCCGTATAGTTCTCCGCTTCGATATCGTGGCTGCAGTCCACGCTCGCCAGATATTCGTATCCTTCGCCCAGAACCTCCCTTCCGTCCCGGGTCTTTCCCGCGCTCAGTTCAAAATAGGCAGGCTCCAGAAGCTTTCCCGCAAGTGTCAGATACATCCCTTTTGTCTGCCGCACGGCTTCCTCCACTCTGGCCTGATTTTCCTCGTATTTTTCTCCCCAGAGCTGCCTGCGCTGCGCGGCGTCCAGATATCTCTGTCCCACCTCTTCGGCGGTGACGATACCGGCGGAGCCTTCCGTCTGCGTCCCGTTTTTCTCCTCCCATGCCTTCAGACACAGCGTCCGCAGAATCACCGCCTGCGCCTTCAGGGCTTCCATTTCATATTCCGCCGGCATGCTTGCGGCCAGCGCCCCTTCCACATATTCCTCCAGCCCGGTCAGAAGCGCCCCCGCTTCCGACTGACAGGACACGGTCAGCCCTTCCCGTTCCGGTACGGCAACCGTTTCCCGAATCAGCTCCTCTTTTCCAAACAAAAGTGAGCAGGCGTAGGGAAGAAGCAGAAGAAAAAGAAGTACCGCACAAAGGTCTCTCATCTTCTGCCTTCGCGCGGTACGCTGTACCTTTATGATCCTGCCTGCTCCATCTGCTCTGCCCATATCCATACTCCTGTCCTGTCAG
This sequence comes from Candidatus Eisenbergiella pullistercoris, assembly GCA_019115665.1. GTDB lineage: Bacteria > Bacillota > Clostridia > Lachnospirales > Lachnospiraceae > Eisenbergiella > Eisenbergiella pullistercoris. Next base: position 5,729 of record DXDD01000058.1, read on the forward strand.
GGCATTACCGGCCCGATATTTCATTGTATTCTGCCGGAAGAGAATTTATTCCTGCATCAGGATTCTTCCACCGCGGCAGGAACCTTTATCCCACCCGGTTATAGTTGATCAGGCACCCGTCCAGAATGATCTGCCTCTCTTCATCGGTCAGATCTCCCAGCGTGAGGGTAAACGGCACGAGCCCGTCCTCCCTTACCACGTAAGCCGTAACGGACGGAGCCTTCTCCTGCACCGCCCTGCGGATCTCCGGGAAGAACAGGTAATCGTGGTTGTGGAAGGGAAGCTCTCCTTCTTCGATCACGAACGGAAGCATGCCCCAGTTGATCAGGTTGGAACGGTATCTCTTGGTGGCGTACTCGTTGGCGATGTTCGCCCAGCCGCCCAGCACCTTCTGGCAGCTGGCCGCCTGCTCTCTGGCGGAGCCGTCTCCGGGCTTTACCGCGAAAATGGTGGAGCCGAAGCCGAGAAGCTTCTCATCCACGCTGCCATCCGCCTTCACCGCGGACGCCGCCTCCAGGAACTGTCCCTTCACAGCCTCAAGCACTCCGGCGAGCTCCGGCTTTGCTTCCAGGGCGGAGCTTCCCTCCATCACGGCAGTCTGGGCCTTCTGGATATCCTTTGCCAGACCCACATAGGCGGGATCCTTCCTGGAAAGGGTGAACTCCGCCAGCCCCAGCGGGTTGGAACGATAAGAAGAGGTCTCGCCGGAAGGGATCAGCTCGTCCGTGGTGGTGACGGGATCGTGGATCTCGGAAACCACGCGCAGCACCAGGTTTTCCGGAAGCGCGCACATGGCCGGCCAGTCCTTGATATTGGGGCCGAAATGGATCTCCACATCCGGATCCGCCACGCCGTGGGAATCGAATACCCGGTTCGCATAGATGTTGGCGTCAAAATGATATTTATATTTTCCGAAGTCTCCGTCAAACTCCGTGGCAGGGGTCAGCACGCCCTTGTTGGCCGCGGTTGCCGCGATGGAACGGGCGTCCATCAGGGCGACGGAAGCGATCTGGCCGCTCTGCAGCTTGCTTCCCTCTCTGTTGGGGAAGTTTCTGGTGGAATGACGGATGCTGAAGGCGTTGTTGGCCGGGGTGTCTCCCGCGCCGAAGCAGGGGCCGCAGAAGGCCGTCTTCATGACCGCGCCGGTCTCCAGGATCGTGGCCGCAGCGCCGTTTTTGATCAGCTCCATGTATACGGGCATGGAAGCGGGATATACGCTTAACGTAAAGGCGTCGGAGCCGATGTAGTGTCCCTTCAGAATATCCGCCGCGGCGCAGATATTCTCAAAGCCGCCGCCCGCGCAGCCCGCGATGATCCCCTGATCCACATGGAATTTTCCATCTCTCACCTTATCCATGAGGGAATATTCCACCGCCCCGTCCAGGCTGACCAGAGCCTTCTTCTCCACATCGTGAAGGATATCCTCCAGATTTTCGTTCAGCTCTTCGATGGTGTAGGTGTTGCTGGGATGGAAGGGCATGGCGATCATGGGGCGGATCTCAGACAGGTCAAGCATGATCATTCCGTCATAATAGGCGGTCTGTCCGGGAGCCAGCTTCTTATATTCGTCCTTCCTGCCGTGGATCTCATAGAAATCCTCGATCTCATCGTCCGTCGCCCAGATGGAGGACAGGCAGGTGGTCTCCGTGGTCATCACGTCGATGCCGATCCGGAAATCGGCGCTTAAAGCCGCCACGCCGGGGCCGACAAATTCCATGACTTTATTCTTCACATAGCCGTTTTTAAACACCGCGCCGATGATGGCAAGCGCAACGTCCTGGGGTCCTACGCCCTTTACCGGCTCGCCGGTCAGATATACGCCCACCACGCCGGGCATCCTGATATCATAGGTCTGATTCAGAAGCTGCTTCACCAGCTCCGGTCCGCCCTCGCCCATGGCCATGGTACCAAGCGCGCCGTAGCGGGTATGGGAATCGGAGCCCAGGATCATCTTTCCGCCGCCGGCAAGCATTTCTCTGGCGAACTGATGGATGACCGCCTGATGAGGGGGCACATATACGCCGCCGTACTTCTTCGCGCAGGTCAGGCCGAACATGTGGTCATCCTCGTTGATGGTGCCGCCCACCGCGCAGAGGGAATTATGGCAGTTGGTGAGCACATAGGGGATCGGGAAACGGGTCAGTCCGGAAGCCCTTGCGGTCTGGATGATCCCCACAAAGGTGATATCGTGAGAGGTCAGCTTGTCAAAACGGATCTTCAGATTCTCCATATTTCCGGAGGTATTGTGGCTTTCCAGGATACCATAGCTGATGGTCTCTTTCTTCGCATCCTCCTTCACGGGCTTCTTTCCAGTCGCGGCCTCCACCGCTGCGGCAGCCTCCGGGCCGTCCGGAATCACCTGCGTTCCGTCCACCAGCCATGCTCCGCCTTCCAGTAATCTGATCATGGGCTTCCTCCTTTTTATCTCATCGGTTCTCTTTTCCTTACAGCTCGGCCTTCGGCCGATTCACAGCGGCAGCCTGCGCGGTCCGCTTTTCCGTCCCCGGCAGTCCGTCCGTATTTTCTTATTATAGAGGAAAGAAAAGAGGGATGCAATCCTTTTTCCTTCCGTCATTCTATTCCATCTGTACAGTTCGCTCCGCGCCATCCGCAAAGCCGCGCTTCGCGCTCCGGCCGGAATCCGGGCCGTACTGCCGCAGCAGTCTCTCTCCCTCCTGCCGCATCCGTTCCGCCACGCTGTCCGGAGCCAGGACCTTCACGCCCTCCCCCAGAGAGAAGACCCAGCCCAGGAACTGACCGCTCACATGTACATCCACATTTACGGTAAAATGCTCCTCATCTGCGGGAATGAGCATCACGCCGCGTCCGAACCGGTCCAGGATCACGCCTGCCAGACGGTTGTCCACCAGAAGCCTCACCGTCTGCTCCTCTCCGCCGAACATGCCGAAGCTCTTTCGGGTATAATCGGCCATATTCAGCTTCCTGAAATGCTCTCCGCCCTCCCGTTCCTCCTCTGAGATCCGGATGCGCAGCATCTTGTCCACCCGGTAGTGCTTGATCTTCCCCGCCTCCGAATCGTATCCGATCAGATAATAGTTCTCGTTGTCCCAGGACAGCCCCCAGGGGCTGATATGATACCAGGCGCCGCCATGGCGCAGCTCCATCTCCTTCTTCACGTTCCACTGGAAATACTGGAAGCGGATCTTCCGGTTCTCCGAAATGGCGTTGTGGATGGCGTCCACGGTGTAATAAATGCTTTCGTTCATGGTCTTGATCCTGCCGGACACATACACCTGCCGCTGCAGCTTCTGCGCGTCGTGCCTGCTGACCAGCTTTTCCAGCTTGCGGATCAGGGCGTTCGTCTTCTTCTCCGTGATAAAACGGGAAGACTGAATGGCGTCCACCAGAAGCTTCAGCTCGGGAAGCTCAAAGGGCCGGTTCACCACATGATAATGATACCCGCCGCCCACCGGCTCCCCCTCCACCTCGATGCCGAGGGCTTCCAGGTCGCGCAGATCGGTATAGATGCTCTTCCGGTCCGCCGTGACCCCGTATTTTCCCAGGCCGGCCAGGATCTCCGGCATGGTGAGATAATGCTCCTCGTCCGTATTTTCCAGCATCAGCTGCGCGAGACGGTAAAGCTTGAGCTTCTGGTTCGTTCCTCTGGACATGTTTTTTCCTCCTGCCGCATTGCGCCTCGCAATCATTATAGCACAGGAGGATCAGAAATCATACTGATCCGGATCCAGTCCCGCCCGTTCCAGAGCCCTTCTGCGCTCCGCCGCCTTCATGAAGCCCAGCGCGTCCGGGTCCAGGCCGGACAGCTCCAGCTCCGTCCTCGGCAGACTCTCTTTTCCCGAAAAAACCTTTCCCGCAGTCATTCCTTCCATACCGCGCACCTCCTTCAGCCTTCCATCCATTCCAGATAATCGGCTTCGCTGGCGAAGAGCTGATACCCTCCGTCCACATATCCCATATAACCGTTTTCCGTGTTGTATCCCTTCATCGCTCTCCGCTCCTTTCTGTTTCCTGTAAGAACAGAATACAGAAAGAGGTGTCCGATAAAAATACCACCTGAAGCTCCGGTTACATTTTTTCAGAAAAAAGCTTCGGGATAAGCCCAATAAGAAAAAGCGTGCAAAACGGTTCCCCGAAGGGCCGCGCGCACGCTTTTTTCCTTTTCCCTTTTCCTGTTCCCTTTTCCTATCCGCTTTTCCTGCCCGTTTTCAGCAGTTTCCCGTATAGACATGCTTCAGCCGCGCCGCCGCGACATCCCTAAGACGGTACACCTGCCGCACCTGCGCGGGCTCCCTGTCCGTCATCCGGTACCGCGGGAAGAAGCGGGTCACATGAAGGGGGATGTCCGCATCCAGAGAGGCGATCCAGGCCGCTTCCCGCTCCATCTCCTCCTCCGAATCGTTTTCACCGGGGACGATGAGCGTGGTCAGCTCCACGTGGCAGGACCGCGCCGCCCGCGCGATAAACCGCTTTACCGTTTCCAGATCGCCGCCCAGCTTTTCGTACCAGGCCTCGGAAAAGCCCTTCAGGTCAATGTTCATGGCGTCCACATAAGGCAGCAGCTCCTCCAGAACGGGAAGGCAGGCGAAGCCGTTTGTGACCATCACATTTTTCATGCCCCGCTCCCGCACCAGACGGGCCGTATCCCGGACATATTCCCAGCCCACCAGAGGCTCATTGTAGGTGAAAGCCACGCCGATGTTTCCGTAAGGCCGATACTCCCAGGCAAGCTCTGCCAGCTCCTCCGGCGATACCTCCCGCCACTCTGCCTCTCTGCTCCCCGCCATGGAAATCTCATGATTCTGGCAGAAGGGACAGGCCAGATTGCAGCCGAAGCTTCCTGCGGAAAGGATCCTGCTTCCCGGATAAAAACGGCGCAGAGGCTTTTTCTCTATGGGATCAGGCATCAGAGAGGTGAGCTTTCCGTAGCTGATGCTGACGATCTTCCCGTTTTCCCTTTTTCTGGCAAGGCAGCGGCCGGTCTGCCCCTCCGCCAGCAGGCAGTGATGGGGGCAGACCGGGCAGGCCAGACGCGCTTCCCGGGACGCCGCGCTGCTCTTTTCACACATGATCGAAGCCTCCTTCAAAAATGCCGTACCACTTCAAAGCGTTCCAGCCGGATATCCTGCGCATCCTCCGGAATGCCGGCCTTCTGTCTGGCGATATCGATCTGCTGCTCCACGCTGTCCACGCCTTCCAGATTCGGAAGAAGCAGGCCTCTTCGCATGCCGCGGCTCACCACCACGCCGTAACGCTTCACATCCAGCTCCTTTTCCGACGAGATCTTTTCCGTCGGTCCAAGCACATCCACGCTGTAGGTCAGCCGGTCCAGCTCCTGCGGCTCCACGGGATGGAAGCGGGGATCCCGCGCGGCGGCGCTGACCGCGTTTTCCAGAATCTCCTCCGCGATACATCTTTTCACCGGTGAAATGGTGCCGATGCAGCCGCGCAGCCGCCCTTCCTCCTTCAGAGAAACGAACACACCCGCCCGGCGGGACAGCATTTCTTCAGGAAGACCGTCCGGCAGGGGAGGCTTTTTTCCCGTGCGCACGTATGTCTCTACCGTCTGCCTTGCCAGACACACGTAAGCATCCTCCTGTTCCCTGCGCGCTTCCAGCTTTTCTCTCTCCCGCTCCTCCTGCTGCCTGAGGAAATCCCGGCCCGGCTCCGGATCTCCCGCCTCAAAAACGCATACACCGTAGCCCACGCCGAAGGGACCCTCATGGGAAAGCCGCTGTGTCTTCACGGAAAGGCCGTCCAGCGCCCCCGCCATGATGAGAAAAGACCGATGGCCGCACTCCGCCGCCTTGTCGCAGAATTCCTCCGAAAAGTCAAACAGCCCGCCAAACTGTCCGCTTCCCATCACTTCCATGATCCGCCGGTCGTATTCCGGCCCTTCCTCCCGGAAGCCGTAGGGCCCGTCCTTCGTCAGCCTGTGGGACAGATCTCCGCTGGCGATGACCGCCACCCGTTTTCCGGACCGCATGACCGCCCGCTGAATGCACTGTCCCAGCCGGTAATGCATGGAAAAGGGCAGGCCGGAAAGCCCGATGCGCACCGTCTGATAGTCTCCGTAATACCGGTTCAGGAACCAGAGCGGGATCATCGTCCCGTGATCCAGCCGTCTGTCCTGCTCTCCCATGGTTCCCGCGGGAACATCCGCCGCGTCCGCCTCCTGCGCGATCAGCCGCACAAGCTGCGTGTCATACTTCGCCCGCACCTTCGCATGCGGCGCGCGGAAGCGTCCGAAATCCCCTTCCGCCTCCGTTCCCGGAGAAATATGAAAATAGTCCGCATACATGACCGTATGGGGCGACAGCACCGCCACCGTATCCGGCTTCCAGGCAGCCAGCCGGCGCGCCGCCTCATGGTATGCGTCGATGGTAGCCTGAATCCCTTTTTCCTGTCCCCGTCCCACCTCCGGAATGATCAGCGGCGGATGAGGCACCATAACTGCTCCTGTGATCGGCATGGCAAGTCCTCCCTTCTCTCTTTTACGGGCAGCCGCATTCCACGCGGCTATATATTAAGGTTACTGCTCAAAAAGACTGTTGATGTTTCCTTCGTTTATGGACTATACTGAATGCAGAACCATCACTCCGGACAAAAGGCAGGGATATATATGAATATCGAAAAAATCTGGATGTCTCCGGACACAGCCGGGCAGAGCCGTTTCGCACTGCAGACCGTCCTGGGAACCCTTGGGATCGCAATACTCGCCGCCGTTCTGACAGCCGCCGGGACTCTGTTTTCCATGACCGGGCAGTGGGCTCTGACCGGTCTGAGCCGGGAAGCCTTCCTTCTTATCCTTTGTATCGCAGTGACAGTACTGGTCGCAGCCTTTGCCATGAAGCTCGGGATGCGCGCGGCGCAGAATGCCACCATCTTTTTTCTGACCTCTGACGACAGGCTTTTCGCCATAGATGCCCGCCGTCTGGTCTGCCATGGAAGCAGCGCATGGGACATCGTTTCCGGCATGGCTGAGATCCAGCGTTTTCTCCGGCAGCTTGCGGAGGAACCCGGCGTCCCCGCCGGGGCGGATGAGGTGCTGAAGGTATACGGGCTGCGGGAGAACCGCACCCATTATGCGGTGACCTGTCTGATCCGCCATCCCAATCAAAGCATGGTAAAAAGGACCTTTTTCCCTTCCAAAAGCTGTGCGGACGCGGAGCTTCTTGCCTGGCAGCTGGAACGCAGAAAGAGCTGGGAAAATACGCTGGATCCGCAGGAAAACCGGAATCCTCTTCTGATCCTGATCAGTGTTCTGGTCTGCGCGGGATTTACGGCGGTATGCGTTCTGAGCCACCCTGCGATCGCACGCCTGCCTCAGGAGATTTATTTTCCCTGCCTGGGCGTCGATTTCGCGGCCTTCTGCTGTGCGGTTTATTTTATCATCCGTCAGTACAGAGGGGAATGACCGGGAAGGGTTCTCCATGCGGCTGCCTGTACTTCCGGCCTATGGGACCGGCAGGGATATCCGCCCTGCCCGTATCCCTTAATCAAATATTCGTCCCTCCAACAGCCATACCCTGATAACATTTTTCCGTAAGCTGATCGTATTTTTTCCATTGCCTGTTCATGTTTTCTCCTCCTTCTTCACATAATCATACCGGCACCAGCGCCGGATGAAAATTCAGATAGTCTCCCGATACCAGCAAATACTCCACACCGTGAAAGTTCCCCCGGATGCTGTCCCCGAACCGCCTTTCCCCGTGGCAGTGGGAATAGACCACCGCCTTCACGCCGTACTCCTCCGCGATCCGGGTAAAGGGCGAGGTTTTCTCCAGAATGTTCGTGGGCGGATAGTGCAGAAACATGATAAACTTCCGGTATCCGGCCTGCTCCGCCTTCTGAAAGGACTCCCGAAGCCGGACCATTTCTCTGTCCACCAGCTTCTTCGCCTGCTCCTCCCGATCCTCGTCCCATCCCAGGATCCGGCCCCGGCCGTCCAGATAAAAGGGGCCTTCAAAGGTGTATCCCTTCGTGCCGACCAGCGCATAATCCTCATAGACCGCAAAATTATTCTGCAGGAAAAACAGCCTGCCCTGAAATTCCTCATTCAGCCGTTCCGTCTTCTTCGCGTCCCAGAACATGTCGTGATTTCCCCGCAGCAGGATCTTGCGGCCGGGCAGCCGCTCGATAAACGCCAGATCCTCCCGGCACTCCGGAAGCTTTCTGCCCCAGGAATGGTCGCCGGTAAGGACAAGGGTGTCTTCCGGCTTTACGAGCCGGTTCACGTATTTTTCTATTTTGCGCTCATGATGCTTCCAGACACTTCCGAATGTGTCCATGGGTTTATTGGTCTGGAAGCTCAGATGCAGGTCGCCTAATGCGTAGAGGGACATGGCGGGGCCTCCTGTTTCATTTCCAGTTTTCTTCTATTTTTTTAATCAAACCTTCATCTGCCGGCAGCCACTCTACAGAATATAGCTCGTCCTTTGCCAGCCATTTTGAAGCTTCCGCTTCCAGCAAAACCAGTTTTCCCTTTACGATTTTGCACCAAAAGCAGTCCATTGACAGATGAAAGGAAGGATAATCATATTCTACCGTATCAATCAGCTCTCCCACTTCGATTTCCGTATCCAGTTCCTCTTCGATTTCTCTCACCAAAGCCTGCTGCGGCGTTTCTCCCGGTTCGATTTTTCCTCCGGGGAACTCCCAGCCCCCTTTAAACTCCCCATAGCCACGCTGCGTAGCAAATATTTTATGATCCGATTCTATTACCGCTGCAACAACTCTGACAGTTTTCATTGGTCTTATTTCTCATTATTTTATAACTACAGTATATTTCTTACGAAGCCTGTTGGGAAGCTCCATATCTGTATCATCAACCACTTTATCCTTCATCAGCCGCCCAAGCACAATTCCCGGATCTCTGTCTATAGAAGCGGCGAACTCCCGAATCGTCTTTTCATCAAAAGTCTTGTTTTCCTGAAGAAATCTTTCATATTTTTCCTGAGGGATCAAACATCTCTGCGCATATCGGTCCGCTTCATCCTCTGAGTGATTCTGATTGGCTCCAAATGTAACGCCATACTCTCCATTCACAATATGACCGATTTCATGAAACAGAGCAAACCAAAAAGTATCCGCATAATGTCTTCTGTCATTCACCATCAGCATAACTTTTCCGTCTACCTTCTTCGTCGCTCCACTAATTC
>DXDD01000059.1 GCA_019115665.1 Candidatus Eisenbergiella pullistercoris
AAGCGGGCGGATCTGGGGACTGCTGCTTATTTTTTCTGTGGTCTTCCAAGATACTCCTTTCCGGAAAACCATATGGATCTTCTGCCGTTATAATGAAAGTCTGATACAGCGCAACAGGCGGAAAAAGGCAGTAAAAGCGTATTCTGTCAGGGAAAAACAACAGGTAACAAACATCTTTCTGACTGAATAAAATGCCCCGAAACGGGCGGATTAACAGAACAAAAAATGTGTTTTAAAAAGATAATATAGATGGGAACAGGGAAATTCAGATTCCATTATGCGGACAGGGAAACATATCGATCTTCCTGTAAAAACGAAACTTGAACTCCGTCTGTTGTCTGTGCATCTACTGTAGCACGAACCGGCGGCCGAAGCAAGAAAAAAATACAGAGAATGGGGAAATTTTGTGACCGTATAGTTTGATGCCATTCTCCTTCGATATTGACAACAGCATGCGAAAAATTTATAATATGCAAAAGCATAAAATAAAGGTCAAAGTGCCGCCCTCCGGCGGCGGAAAACAGAGGTGGATATGATAAAATTACCGGAATCAGAACTGGAAGTGATGCTCATCCTGTGGGAGAAAAACGGGGAAGAGATGAGCGTGAATGAGGTGTGGGAGGCGCTGAATGAACAAAAGAAAATTACCATGGGAGCGCTGCACAGCTATCTGAACCGCCTGGAGGAAAAGGGATTTGTGGCGTTTCGGAAGGAGGGAAAATACAAAATGCTCCGCCCGCTCGTGAAAAAGGCGGACTACAGGGAGCAGGAGGGAGAGACGCTGCTTGGAAGATTTTTCGGCGGCTCTGTGGGGAAGTTTGTGAACTGTCTGTATGATAAAAACAGGCTGAGCGCGGAGGATATCAGAGAACTGAAGCGGTTTGTGGAAGAATTTGAAGAGAGGCCGTAGCGGCATAGACGGGAGGGGAAAATGAAAATCTTATTTTTAAATATGCTGTCGGTATCTTTTTTTACAACGGTTTTTATCGGGCTGTTCTGCCTGATCTGCCGCATGGTGAATCGGAGATGGATCAGCGCGCTCACCTGGACGGTGGGGATTTTCGTCGGGCTGAGGCTGCTGTTTTTCGTGCCGGTTCCCCTTCCGTATACGATTACGTTCCCGGAGGGGATGCAGATGGAGCTTCCTAAAACTCTGCTGGAACAGCGGCGGGAAGAATATCTGGAAGAAAAAGAAAAGGAGAAGCTGGAAGCGCGGGATAACGGGCAGCAACAGACGGAATCGGTCAAAGAATGGCTGACGCGGCGGGCGGAAGCGCTGACAGAAGGAAATTTTGGATTTCCTGCGGGTCCTTTTTCCGCAGAAGCCCTTTCTGAAGTGCTTCTTTCAGCGGCGGCACGGATCTGGTTCGCGGTCTGTCTTTTCCTGATCGTTTTTCGCTTTGCCGGGTATTTCAGGCTGCGGTTTCTTATTTTCCGGAAGGGGAAGCCTCTGACGGAGGCGGAAAACGGGATTTACCGGCGCTGCGTAAACGAGCTGCGCTATGGAATAAACATCCGGGTAAAACGGCTCGCGGGAATCTCATCACCGTTTGGAATCGGATATTTTTCCCAGCTGATCATCATACCGGAGGGGCTGACGGACGCGGCGGCGCTGGAGAATGTATTTCTTCATGAAATCATCCATGCGCGCCGTTTCGATAACTGGTACAGGCTTCTTCTGGTTCTGGCGCAGAGCGTTCACTGGTTCAACCCGGCGGCGGCCCTGTTTTTCCGTAAAATCGAGAGGGCGCGGGAATATCTGTGCGACCGGGCGGCGACGGAGCAGAGAGCTCCGGGGGAACGGAAGGCATATTGCGAAAGTATTCTGGCAGTTATGGAGATGACGGGGGAGAATAAGGCCCGGAAGCGGCAAAATTCCTTCATTAATTCCTGGTCAGGGGACAGAGAGGATGTGAAGCGCAGGCTCACGGAGATCCTCCGGGCAGACAGCCGGATCCGGGTCGGAAAGATCGCGGCTGCGCCTTTTCTCCTTCTGCTTTTGGGGCTGACCTGTATTCTGGCCTTTTTCGGTCCGGGGATCAACCTGATCCGCCTGTTTTTTGAGGGAGAGGGCGCCTACACCGAGGATATCGGCGATTACGGGGAGTTTGAAGGCTTCCGGGGATACAGCAGGCTGTACATTTTCCCGGAAACCATTCCTGAGGGCGCGCAGGCGGAGGAGTATTTTTACTTTTATCAGGACACTCTTTTTGATCCGTCCGCCCAGATCTATCTGGAATGCAGATATGAGGATGAGGCCTATGAGCAGGAGCTTTCGCGGCTTTCCGGGATACGGGAGGTTTACCGGGGAGAGAGCCAGGCTGCGCGGCTGGATGAAGGGCATTTTGCCGTTCCGGCCTTTGTGACCATCTACGGGGACAATCACTGCTGGGAATATGCGCTGCTTCTGGACGGAAACCGGATCGCCTATGTATTCCTCCAGTTCCAGGAGCCGAAGGAGATCGCGTTCCCCGCGGAATATCTTCCGCTTCATTATGGAAAGGAAACGGAAGGAGAGAGTTTTTCCATTTATCTGTTTGATGTGGGAGACGGCGTGCGCGCCGGTGACTTTTAAGAACGTCTATTTTACCTGCCGCCACTTCAGATTCAGCGCCTTAATCCAGGTGCACTGGCCGGGAGGATTTTCCTCTGTGAGTTCGTCGTCCGCCCAGAAAACAGATTCCTCCCGGAAAAGAAGCGTGGCGGAGAAAAATGGAGAAGCTCCTTTTCAAAAAAACGCTGTCAGACATACAGACTGCCGACGGCTTTAGCGATAGCTGCGGCTTCTGGTTTCTCTGCTGGCATCACTATAGCAGATGGGAAAAAGGTTTACAAGCGCTGCAGGAATTCATTTCAGAGAATGAAAAACCAAATATGACAGACCATCCCGTTTTCCTGACGGCAGATGTGTGGATTCCGGGAAAAGCTGATATAATAGAACAAATTGCATGGAGGAAAAAGACGAATGAAAAAATGGTGCATGATTCTGACAATTACGCTGGGCATTCTTTTATGTGCCTGTCAGCAGAAAACGGTCCAGGAAACAACGCCTGCTCCGGAAACAGAACCGGCAGAGGAACCGGACGCGCCGGTCCCCTATGGAGAAACGGTAACCTTCAGCGGATATCAGCTGCAGGACGGCGTGCCAGCGGCGATCACGGCGTCCATGAAAATTGACGGTGTTTTACGGGGAGAGGAGGCATATGCCGCTCTTCTGGAAAGCGATCCCCAGCTTGCGCCGCCGGAGGAGGGAAAGGAGTATATCGTTGTTACCGTGCAGGTTTCCTATGAGGAAGGAGAGGCAGATGAGCTGCAGATGTATGAAAATATCGCGTCTCTGCCGTCCGCAAGCCGGTATTTCGCCATGTCCGGCTCCTATGAAAACGCTGAGAATCTGACCGCCTCTCTGCCGGATTCCATTTATAACTGCGTCATAAAGGCCGGAGAGAGCGCGGAGGGAAGGGCGGCGTTCCTGCATGGAACGGGAGAAAACGAGCCGCTCATCTTCGCGGGCTTTGAGCAGGTGCTGAGATTTTCTCTTGCCTCTTAACAGAAAAAACTCCGGCGGATCGTACCGGGGGCGAAAGGGAAGATGCCGCTTACGCGGCCTGCTGAGAAGACAGGCTTCGATCCGGAGCAGGACAGGCGGATCGAGATCCGCATGGGAGTGAAAAAGGAGGCGCTGATCCTGGTCGTAAAAAATCCCTATGCGCACGACCTGAAGTATTCCGAAGCCGGAGAGCTTCTGACCACGAAAAAGGATTCCCAAAGGCATGGCTATGGGTTAAAATCAATAGAAAGGACGGCAGAGCGCTATTTTGGAGAGGTGCTTACCGACGGGAAAGGCCGGGTATTCACCCTGACCGTGATCCTGAATCTGCCGCAGATGACGGCGCAGAATAGCAGCTCCGGCCTGTGCGGAAGCGGACGGAAATAAAAGGAAGAAAACGGGAGGAATCATGCCGAACAGAACCAAATATGACCTGGAAGCGTCGTTAAAAAGGCTGCTTCTTCAGAAACCGCTGGATAAGATCACCATCAGCGACCTGACCGCGGACTGCGGCATCAGCCGAATGGCCTTTTACTATCATTTTAAGGATATCTATGATCTGGTGGAATGGGTCTGCCTGGAGGACGCGGCGAGGGCGCTGCAGGGGAAAAAGACCTATGATACCTGGCAGGAGGGGCTGGAACAGATCTTTGAGGCCGTGCTGGAAAACAAACCGTTTATCCTGAACGTCTACCGTTCGGTCAGCAGGGAGCAGATCGAGAACTACCTGTTTCAGCTCACCCGCGCCCTGATCCGGGGCGTGGTGGAGGAAAAGGCCGCCGGAACCGGCATTTCGGAGGAGGAAAAAAGCTTTATCGCCGATTTTTACAAATACAGCTTCGTTGGCGTCATGCTGGACTGGGTGCGGACGGGCATGAAGGAGGACTATCGGGAGATCACGGAGCGGATCAGCACGGTGATGAAGGGGAATATTACGAATTCCATACGGAATTTTTTATCAGATGAGGGCGGATGATAAGTTTTTTATCACCGCCCCCAATCTGTAAATGGAAAGCGCAGGAAAATCATCCTATGATGGATATAGAAACAGAAAACAGACAGACTGTACAGAAAAGGAAAGGATGATTTTCATGGCAAAAAAAGGAACGAAACTCGGCACGGCATCGGTGCTTCTGGCAGGCGCGGGAGCGGCGGCGCTGGCGGTAAAGAAATCGAAGGAGAACGCGCGGAGAAGAACGGAGCAGGAAGCCGCTTCCCGGAGCGCATACCGGAATACGGAGCTGGGAAAGAACGCCAGAAACAGCAAGGGGATCTACTACAGCAGCGGCAACTATGAGGCCTTTGCCCGTCCGGAGAAGCCGGAGGGCGTGGAGGAGAAAAACGCCTATATCGTGGGAAGCGGCCTGGCGTCCCTGGCGGCGGCCTGCTTTCTGGTGCGGGACGGACAGATGCCCGGGGATCATATCCACATCCTGGAGGCCATGGATGTGGCGGGCGGCGCCTGCGACGGAATCCACGATCCGACCCGCGGCTATGTGATGCGCGGAGGAAGGGAGATGGAGGATCATTTTGAATGCCTGTGGGATCTGTTCCGCAGCATTCCCTCCCTGGAGATTCCCGGCGCGTCGGTGCTGGACGAGTTTTACTGGCTGAACAAGCACGATCCCAACTATTCCCTCTGCAGGGCCACGGAAAAGAGAGGAAGGGACGCGCATACGGACGGAAAATTCAACCTGAGCCAGAAGGGCTGCATGGAGATCATGAAGCTTTTTATGACGAGGGACGAGGATCTGTACGACAAGACCATCGAGGACGTATTCGATGAGGAGGTGTTCGATTCCACCTTCTGGCTGTACTGGCGGACCATGTTCGCCTTTGAAAACTGGCACAGCGCGCTGGAGATGAAGCTGTATTTTCAGCGGTTCCTCCATCATATCGGCGGCCTGCCGGATTTCAGCGCCCTGAAATTCACCCGGTATAACCAGTACGAATCCCTGATCCTGCCCATGCAGAGATATCTGGAGGACGCGGGGGTGGATTTCCGGTTCGGCACGGAGGTGACCAACGTGCTCTTTGAGCACCGGGAAGGGAAAAAGATCGCTACCGCCATCGAATGCAGGGTGAACGGAGCGGAAACGGGGATCCTTCTGACGGAAAAGGATCTGGTGTTCGTGACCAACGGAAGCTGCACGGAGGGCACCATTTACGGCGACCAGCATCACGCGCCGAACGGAGACGCGGAGGTGAGGACCAGCGGCTGCTGGGAGCTCTGGAAGAAGATCGCGAAGCAGGATCCGTCCTTCGGCCGTCCGGAAAAATTCTGCTCGGACATTGGAAAGACCAACTGGGAATCCGCCACCGTGACCACGCTGGACGATAAGATCCTTCCCTATATCACCAACATCTGCAAGCGGGATCCCCGCACCGGGCGCGTGGTGACGGGCGGCATCGTAAGCTGCCGGGATTCCTCGTGGCTTTTAAGCTGGACCATCAACCGGCAGGGGCAGTTTAAGGAGCAGAAGCCGGAGCAGGTATGCGTCTGGGTCTACGGCCTGTTCACGGATGTGCCCGGGGATTTTGTGAAAAAGCCAATGAAGGACTGTACCGGAGCGGAGATCACGCAGGAATGGCTGTACCACCTCGGCGTACCCGTGGATCAGATCCCTGGCCTCGCGGAAAACAGCGCGGTCTGCGTTCCCACCATGATGCCCTATATCACCGCGTTTTTCATGCCCCGGACAAAGGGGGACCGGCCGGATGTGATCCCGGACGGCTGCGTGAACTTCGCCTTCCTGGGACAGTTTGCCCAGACGCCCAGAGACACTGTATTCACCACGGAATATTCGGTACGTACAGCCATGGAGGCGGTATACGGTCTGCTGGGCGTGGACCGGGGCGTACCGGAGGTCTGGGGGAGCGTGTACGATATCCGCGACCTGCTGGATGCTTCCGTGAAGCTGATGGACGGGAAATCCCCGCTCGATATCGAACTTCCGGGGCCGCTTAACGCCCTGAAAAAGCCTCTCCTTCATCTGCTGCACAGGACAGCGGCGGAAAAGCTGCTGGAGGATCATCATATCCTGCATCAGGAGTGACGCTGCGCCGGCGGCGTCCGGAGCTTTCAGGCAAAAAAGGGCCGCGGCCGTTTTCCCATCTGCGGGAAGCGGCCGCGGCCCGAAGCCGTTAAAAGGAAAAAACGTCAGAACAGGGAACGCTCAGAGCGCTGCGCCGTTACAGCGTCATATGCCCCTCGATCCCGTCATAATTCACTTTTTTCACGGTCCCGTCCTTCAGCTCCACAGTAACGGTTCCATATGCGCCCGTTCCCTTTGCGTCTTCATAGGTAACGGAGCGGATGGGGAACAGCTCCTCTTCGGTGAAGTCTTCCGTGCTCTCTTTTGTGATCACCTGGGAGATCATCACGTAGGGCTCATAGCCGCCGTACTGCTTCCGGAAGGCAGAGGAAGCGTATAGGATCAGAGACCGCTCGGAGTCCGGATTGGTTCCCTCGCTGGTCAGCACATCCAGGCTTTCCCAGCCGTCATAGACGGTCATCGCCATCTGCCGCTCTTTCCCCTGAGAATCCTTTCCCTTCAGGACGATGGCCTGCGCCGTGCGCCGCACGCCGTTGGAAAGATAGGAAGCGTGAGAAGCGTCAACGCCCTGCTGAGCGCTTTCCTGCGTGTACCGCAGGATCTGCGTGCCGTTGTCCGGAAAGCCGTAGGAGCCGAGCGTAAAGGCCACGGGCCTGCGGTGCAGCTTGTGCCTGTCCACGCGCATGATACCGCAGGAGACCGGGAAGTCCGCCAGGTTCATGGCCTGGATCCAGTGCTCCTCCGTTTCCAGATTGAAATTGAAATATTCTCTGCGGTACAGGACGCCGTCCTGTTCTCCGCTCCAGAAAATGACGTTGGGAAGCTGCAGGGTATCCGTGGTCACATCCTTCAGCACATACTGCTGGGCTTCCACCCCGCCGACCCGGACCGGCTCTCCCTTCTGCGGAACGGGGGAGGATTCCCAGGGATATTTGGTATTGAAGGAAAGCTTCCCGTAATTCCACATGCCGTGCAGATCATCCGGAGCCTTTACCACCTTTCCGGTGCGCAGGATGGTCTCCCCGTTTGCCTCATGATTGGTAAAGCAGAGGGCCGGCCCGTTTAAGGCGGTCTCCTTCACCTCTCCCGTTTTCAGCTTCTCCCAGGTGCCGTTGTTTTCCTTCGCGGTCCAGAAGGGATGATCCGCGGGAAGGTGCAGGCACAGGAAGGCCTTTCCCATCCAGAACGGGGACTCCGCGCAGGAATAGCCCTGCACCAGCGGAGAAAACTGGCCGTAGAAGCCCAGCGTGAACGCGCCCTTATACAGCACGTCGTCTCTGGATAAAAACTGCATCAGCGCGCCGGAGGAGATCCTTCTGGCAAGTCCGGGATCCACGGCAGGGTTCCTTAAAAACAGATTTCCGTCAAAGGCGCTGGTGGAAGCGTTCCGGTAAATATTGCTCCGGCCCCACATGTTGGTGAAGCCGTCCCGGTCAAAAAAGTCCGCGTAGGTTTCCATCAGTTTATTGGAATGCTCCTCAAACCGGGCCGCGATGTCCGGCGCGTTCTCATAGCCGTACCACTGATTCCAGATGGGCGCGTACACGTTGAAGGCCCAGCAGGAATAATAGTCAAAGGAATGTCCGTCCCGGTACCAGCCGTCTCCCACGTAGAAATTCAGCACGGCCTGGGCATGGTCCAGCATTACATCCTCTTCGATGGGATAGCCCTCCATATGCAGAAAGGCCATATCCAGCATGTTGAAAAGCCGCCAGTTCTGCGGCACGGTGCTGGCATGGGCGAAGCCGCTGAGGAAAGCGGCGATCAGATCCTTTTCCTCTTTGGTGTAGGAGGCCCAGATCTCATCCCGGCAGATCCACAGGCAGATGACCAGCGCGCAGGTTTCCACCGTCTGCTGATAGGCCCGGAAGGGCTGATTGCCGTTCATCGCCTGAAGCTGCCCGTAGGTTCCCGCGGAAACCGGATCTCCCGGCGTGCAGGTCCGAAGCACCTGGCTCTTGTAATACTCCCGCATGGAATACCCGCAGACGGTCAGCTCCGGATCGTCATGGATCAGCGGGGCGGCGATGAAAAAGCTTCTGGCAAGCCCTTCAAACATCTCTGCTTTTTTTTCCGTTTCCAGCGCGTCAGGGGACGCGTTTTTGTGAGGATAGGTGATCTCCGTTTCCTTTCTCGGAAGCACCACCGGATCCTCAAAGCGGGCGATATTTTGAAAGATCCCTTCCAGCAGATACTTCCCCGCCTCGATCCAGCTTTCCCTCACCAGCCCGGTATAGGGGCTTTTTTCAAAATCCAGTGTCTCAGGCTGAAATGCCATAATTTCCTCTCCTTCCAGGGAAAATCTCCGATTTTCCCGCCATCAACAGACGGCATTGATTCAGGGAATTGGCCGCAGGGCCAATTCCCGTCAGGGTATGTTTACCAGATAAAGATTTCGCGTCCGGTCAGCTTCCAGATGGCTTCGATAAAATAGTAATCGCCGTAGATGATGGGGAACTCGTGCTTTTCATCGTGGAAGGCGGCGGTGCATTTCTGGACGATGGAATCCCGGTTCACGTCCCAGTCGCAGCGCTCCGTATCCAGCGTGTACAGGAGGGCGACGGCCGCGTCATGATAGATATCCTGCTCCCTGCCCTCCACGCATTTCGCGATCTCCAGAAGGCCGCAGGCGGCGATGGCGGCGGCGGTGGAATCCTCCAGCGTGCAGTCTGCGGGCTGGCGGAAATCCACGGGAACCAGATTGCTGTCCGGGGTATTTACCAGGAAATAGTTGGCTACCCGCTTGGCACAGGCCAGATACTCCGGATTCTTCGTGTGAATATAGCTCAGGGTGAAGCCGTAAAGCGCCCAGGCCTGTCCTCTGGTCCAGGAGGAGCCGTGCCCGTAGCCCTGTCCCCCGTGGGAGCAGACATACTCGCCCGTTGCCGGATCAAATTCCACGATATGCTTTGCGGAGCCGTCCGGACGGATAAAGCACTTCATCGCCATGTCAGCGTGTGCCGTGGCGATCTGCAGATATCTGGGATCCTCGATCTGCTCATAGGCCCAGTACAGAAGCGGAAGATTCATCATGCAGTCGATGATCGCCCAGCCGGTCTTCTGTCCGTCGCCCCAGTCATTCCAGGCGCGGATGAAATGTCCCGCAGGATTGAAACGCCCCGCCATATTGTCCGCAGCCAGCCGCGCCCGGTTGTAGGAGCGCTCATTTCCCGTCAGCCGGTAATTGACCACCGAGGTGGGAAGCCAGCGGAAGCCGCTGTCGTGATCCATTCCCTTATGATTCATGAGACACTGATCCAGCTTGTCCTCCAGCTCTTCCGCCGTTTCCCGGTACAGCTCCTTTCCCGTGGCGTGATAGAGCTGCCAGAGAATGCCGCCCCAGAAGCCGTTCGTCCACCAGGTGGGATCCTTTTCGCTCATGTCGTTGAAAACCCCGTTTTCCGCCGTATAGGGGATCTTATGACGGTTCCTTTCCACTGTCGCATCCATCTTCGCGCAGATCCTGTCATATACCCCCTCCTGCCATTCCTTTTCCTTGATGTTTACAGTAACCATACCTCTCCTTTCCGCCGCCGCAAGGCGGCATTAAAATCATGAAGAAATTGGCCGCAAGGCCAATTTCCAGGGAAAAGCAAAGCTTTTCCCGCCTTTCCGCCGCCGCAAGGCGGCATTAAAACCGCATATTCTGTCTTCATTGTATAATATTGACGGAGAAAATATAATAGCCTATAATATGGAAAAACTAACGTATCCTGTTATTTGTTGCTTTTCATGGGCGGGAAAATACTGCGGTTGATTCTTTTTTCCATAGCGGAAAGTCGCTGTCTGATACCCGACAGGATGTTCCGATACGGTTGAAACTGTGAATCTGCATTGTAGAACCGTACAAAAAGTCTGAAATG
>DXDD01000060.1 GCA_019115665.1 Candidatus Eisenbergiella pullistercoris
AAAGAAAAGCGCCGATCCGGTATTCCGCCGCCTGAAGGAAAAGCAGAAAAAGGGAGAGCGTCTGACGCAGGAGGACCTGTTCCCGCTCCTGCTCTCTCCGCTGATGTCCGGAAGCCTTCCCCTGGCAGACCGCTTTCTGGAAGGCTTCCGGCTCTTAAAAACCGCAGAGAAGGATATCGGCCGCGAGAGCCTGGCACGGATGCAGGCGCTGCTGTATGTGTTTGCAGGAAAATTTTTAAACAAAGACGATTTGCAGAAGGTTAAGGAGGCGATTTCCATGACGATTCTTGGCGAAATGCTGGTAAAAGACGGACTTGACCGGGGTATCCATGAAGGCTTTCAAAAGGGAGTCCGGCAGGGCGAAGAGAAGCTCGGCCGTCTGATTCAGCTCCTGATCCGGAATTCCCGTTCTGATGAAATAGACAGAGCGGTAACAGACAGGCAGTATCAGGAAGCCCTGTATCAGGAATTTGGCCTGTAGGGCATAAAACCCCAATTATACGGCAGACCGATCGGACAGGGGAATTTCCTTCCCCTGTCCGATTTCGCGATGCGCACGTACGAAGTTACGCATCTTTTATTCATTGATAACGCGTTATTCTCCGGCCTTTTCAAATACCTTCGCCCCGTCCCGGATAAAGATCGGAATCCGGTCCACCGGAGCGCTCACCTTCACGGTCTGCCCTCCGTCATATACGGTTCCCGTCTCCCATTCCGTCCACTGCGCTCCCGCAGGCAGGTAAACCTCCCGGTCCCGCGCCCCGGCCGTCAGGACGGGCGCCGCCAGCAGATCATGACCGAACAGATAGGCGTCCTCCGCATCCCAGGCCGCCGCGTCCTGCGGGAAGTCGTAGAACAGAGGCTTTATCACAGGCGTTCCCTTTTCATGGGCCTCGGCCATGGTTTTTTTGATATAGCCCTTCATGGATTCTCTCAGGCAGATGTAATATACCATCATCTCCTCCATCTGAGGGGTATAGCTCCAGACCTCATTGTCCGCGCCGGACGCACAGATTCCGCCGCCATATACCGCCTCCGGATTCATGGGGGTCTTATGAGGATCCCTGTCGCCGTGAAGGCGCATGACCGGGCAGAAGGTCCCGTACTGGAACCAGCGCATCAGAAGCTCATGGAAAGCGGGATCATGGACGTTTCCGCCATGGAAGCCGCCGATATCCGCCGTCCACCAGGCGATTCCGGCCATTCCCATGTTCAGGCCGGCTATGACCTGATTTCTCAGATAGGTGAAGGTGGAAGGCACGTCCCCGGACCAGACCAGCGCGCCGTACTTCTGGGAACCGGCCCAGGCGCAGCGGATCAGATTGACCGGATTCTCCACGCCCGCTTTTTTCATGCCGTCATAAAAGGCCTTCGCGTAACCCACAGGATACTCGTTGGCGCATTCCAGGGCCGAGCCGTCATAATAACGGTACAGATCAAAATCCGCCGCAGTGTACTCCGGCTCCGCCTCGTCCAGCCAGAACAGGGCGACGCCTTTGTCA
Organism: Candidatus Eisenbergiella pullistercoris; assembly: GCA_019115665.1. GTDB lineage: Bacteria > Bacillota > Clostridia > Lachnospirales > Lachnospiraceae > Eisenbergiella > Eisenbergiella pullistercoris. The sequence continues at coordinate 1,503 of DXDD01000060.1, forward strand.
AAATAATTTTTCTTCACCGTATTCCAGATAAATTCCTGTGCTTCCGGATTGGTAGCGTCCATGAATTCCTCCATCCCAAAGCACTCCATAGCAACAGAAATGCCCCGGTTTGTCCGGACCAGCAGATCCCGCTCCTTCATCTCCTGATAGTTCACGGATTTACGGTCCACGGTGGGCCAGACCGATACCATCAGACGAATTCCCATCTCACCAAGCTCCCGGATCATCCCTTCCGGGTCCGGAAAATATTCCTCATCAAAAGTCCAGTCTCCCTGATGGGGCCAGTGGAAAAAATCCAGCACGATCACGCTTAATGGGATCCTTCTTCTATGATATTCCCGGGCCACAGACAGGATTTCCTCCTGGGTCTGATAGCGAAGCTTACACTGCCAGAATCCCATGGCAAAGTCCGGCATCATGGGAACCCTTCCCGTGACGGCCGTATAATTTTCCACAATCTCAGCCGGGGTGTCTCCTGCCGTGATCCAGTAATCGATCTGTTTTGAGGACTGGACGGAAAATTCCGTCCGGTTCTTTCCAAAGAATGCCTGTCCGACGGCCGGATTATTCCAGAGCAGCCCGTATCCCCTGTCGGAAACCATAAACGGGACGGAAGCCTGGGTGTTTTTCTGCTCCATATCCAGCGTACAGCCCTTCAGATTCAGATAGGGCTGCTGGTACTGACCCATGCCATAGATCCGCTCCGCATCATCCGCCTCAAAACGCAGATGAAGCTCATAATTGTCCCCTCCCACGTTCCGGTACTGCCTTCCGGTCATGCGCACCATGGTGATCTGATCCAGATCCTTCCAGCCTTCTGTCCCGTAATCCCAGGAGCGGTAATATTCCCTCAAAAGCTCTTTTCCGTCCTGATTCAGAAAACGCATTTTCCCGAAATCAGTGATCACCGCTTTTATTTTTCCATTTGAAACCTCCGCATGATCCTCAAAAATCTCAATCCTTCCTGCCATATGGACCGGTTCGGAAAGCGCCCAGTCTTTTCCGGTAAATTCTCTGTTTTCCGTCGCACGGATGCGCAGTCCCTCTCCCCATGGCCTGATTTCCAGAAGCTCATGCCTTCTTCTGAATATCAATGCTCCGTCTTTTCGTGTAAAATAATTCATCTGTCCTCCTTTCGCCGCCTTCAGACGGCATTTTCTCCACAAGCCGCAGCCTGCCGATACAATCCCCGCGCAACGGGGCAGCACGATAGGGCGGGTGTGCCCGATGCAATCGGGCCGGATTACGTCGTATGCAATCATTGTAGCACAATTTTTTGAAAAAAGGTTACTGTTCAGACAGGTCTGCGCATTTACTGCGCAGACCGTGCAAAAACGTACAGGAAGGAAGCATCCGGCCCATCGCGAAGCGATTGGAATGGCCGGATGCCGTTACTGTTCTGCCGAAGGCTGAACAGTAACGAAAAAAGGCATTGATACCTTTTCTCTGCATTTTTTCTTGCTTTGGCGGCAGATTCGTGCTACAGTAGATGCACAGACAACAGACGGAGTTCAAGTTTCGTTTTTACAGGAAGATCGATATGTTTCCCTGTCCGCATAATGGAATCTGAATTTCCCTGTTCCCATCTATATTATCTTTTAAAATACATTTTTGTTCTGTTAATCCACCCGTTTCGGGGCATTTTATTCAGTCAGAAAGATGTTTGTTACCTGTTGTTTTTTCCTGACAGAATACGCTTTTGCTGCCTTTTTCCGCCTGTTGCGCTGTATCAGACTTTCATTATAACGGCAGAAGATCCATATGGTTTTCCGGAAAGGAGTATCTTGGAAGACCACAGAAAAAATAAGCAGCAGTCCCCAGATCCGCCCGCTT
>DXDD01000061.1 GCA_019115665.1 Candidatus Eisenbergiella pullistercoris
GAATCCGCCGACAGCCGAACGGCTTACAGAATTTTTATGCTTATCTGCATTGTATCATCCTGGTTCTCGGGTTTCAATACTCTTTTTTCTAATTTTTATAGCTCTGAATCTCTTGATGTTACTGTTCAATCAGGTCTGCGCATTTACTGCGCAGACCGTACGAAAACGTACAGGCAGGAAGCATCCGGCCCATCGCGAAGCGATTGGAATGGCCGGATGCCGTTACTGTTCTGCCGAAGGCTGAACAGTAACATCTCTTGATGTTACTATACGGTCGAAAATGAGTTTTTGAGAAATTTGACCGTATCCGGGCAGGAAAACGCCGGGTCAGCCGCCCAGCGGCTCCTTCCTGCCGCAGTCCAGGCCTCTTCGGGCCGCAGTCCAGGCTCCTCCCAGCCGCAATCCAGGCCGATTGAACCTTACTTCTCCCCACTTCGCCCCGCCCTTTCTTCCTACAGCGCCCTGATCCGGTCCACGGCGCACACCGTGTTTTCCCAGGTGCCGAAGGCGGTCAGGCGGAAATAGTGCTCGCCGCTGGGGCCGAAGCCGGAGCCGGGCGTTCCAACCACATGCACCTTTTCCAGAAGATAGTCGAAAAACTCCCAGCTGGTCATCCGGCCCGGCGTTTTCAGCCATACATAGGGGGAATCGACGCCGCCGTAAACCTCATAGCCCGCTTCCTTCAGGCCGGTTCGGATATAAGCCGCGTTTTTCATATAAAAGCCGACCATTTCCCGGACCTGCTCCTGTCCCTCCGGCGTATAGACAGCCTCGCCCGCCCGCTGTACGATGTAGGGCGCGCCGTTGTATTTGGTTCCGTGCCGTCTTGCCCAGAGCGCGTGCAGCGATACGCCGTTTCGGTCCCTGAGGGCCTTCGGCACCACCGCGTACCCGAGCCGCAGGCCGGTAAAGCCGGCGTTTTTGGAAAAGGAGCGCAGCTCGATGGCGCAGGTCTGCGCGCCTTTGCATTCATAGATGCTGTGGGGGATGTCCGCCCGGGAGATATAGGCTTCATAGGCCGCGTCAAAAATGATCACACAGCCCTCCCTGTTGGCATAGTCCACCCAGTCCTGAAGCTGCGCCTTCGTCAGCGCTTCTCCGGTGGGATTGTTGGGAAAGCACAGATAGATCAGATCCGGGCGGCTTTCCGGGAAAGCGGGCACAAAGCCGTTTTCCGCTGTGCAGGGCATATAGATCACGTCGCTCCAGGTCCGGGTATCGGCATCGAAGCTTCCCGTCCGTCCTGCCATCACGTTGGAATCCACATATACCGGATAGACCGGGTCACAGACCGCGATCCGGCTGTCTGCGGCAAAGATCTCCTGGATGTTGGCGGAATCCGATTTTGCGCCGTCGGAAACAAAGATCTCGTCCGGGCTGATCTCACAGCCCCTTTCGGCAAAATCATGCTCTGCGATCGCCTTCCGCAGAAATTCATATCCCAGATCCGGAGCGTATCCGCGGAAGGTTTCCGCGGCTCCCATCTCGTCCACAGCCCTGTGAAGCGCTGTGATCACCGCGGGCGGCAGGGGCAGGGTCACATCCCCGATTCCCAGCCGGATGACGGACTCCTCCGGATGGGCCGCCGCGTACGCGCCCACCTTTTTTGCGATCGTGGAAAACAGGTAGCTGCCCGGCAGCTTCAGATAATTTTCATTCACACGGAACATGTCTCAGCCTCTCCTTTCCGTTTCTTCACAGAGGATACTCCACACTGCCCTCAAATACCGTTTCGGCGGGGCCGGTCATGAAGATCTCACCGGTATCCTCCTCCCATTCGATCAGCAGCTCGCCGCCCAGCACCCGGACGGTCACGCTTCTGTCCGTCAGCCCGCAGAGCACGCAGGCTGTCACAGCGGCGCAGCAGCCGGTTCCGCAGGCGAGCGTTTCTCCGCTGCCCCTCTCCCAGACGCGAAGCTGAATGGTATTCCGGTCGATCACCCGGATGAATTCCGTATTCACCCGCTCCGGAAACATGGAATGATGCTCGAATTTCGGACCGATCTGCACAAGGGGCAGCTCCTCCACATCCTCCGCCAGCACCACCGCATGGGGGTTTCCCATGGAAACGCAGCTCATCCTCCACTGCCTTCCCGCCACGAAAACGGGCATGTCCAGGATCTGCTCCTCATTGGAAAGTGCCGGAATCTCTTCCGCCTTCAGGATGGGACGGCCCATGTTCACCCGGACCCGCTTTACCTGTCCGTCCTGTACATACAGCTTCAGACGCTTCACGCTTCCCGCGCTCACCACGGTAATCTCCGTTTTATCCGTCAGTCCCTTATCATAGACGAATTTCGCCACGCAGCGGATCCCGTTTCCGCACATCTGTCCCCGGCTTCCGTCCGCGTTGTACATCTCCATCTCAAAATCCGCTTCCTCAGACGGATTGATAAAAATCACCCCGTCTCCGCCGATGCCGAAATGCCGATCGCTCATTTTCCGGACAAATTCCGGCTTTTTCTCCTGCGGAACGTTCCATGCCGCACCGTCGATATAAACATAATCATTGCCGCAGCCCTGCAGCTTGGTAAATTCTACTCTCATTCTCTCCTCCGTATTTCTGCCTTAAAAACGCATGGCCGCAAGGACCATCTTCGCAGTCTCCGCCATGCTGTTTCCGCTGTCCATGCTGCATTTCTGCAGATACCTGTGCGCTTCCTCCTCCGTCATCCGGTTCCGCTCCATCAGAAACGCCTTGGCCTGACGGATCGCTTCCTGGTCTTCCTCTCCCCGTTTTCTGGGCTTCTGCCTGCGTTTTCGCTTCGCCTGCTCCAGCATCCGGCAGATCATGCCCGCCGTGCTCACAAGCTCGTTCACCTTTAACGGCGTGCTCAGGCAGACGATATCCTCTCTGCCGATCGCTCCGAGAAAGTCCGGAGAGGCGACCGCAAGAAGCTTCACGCCCTCCGGCAGCAGATCCGCCAGCTCCACACACATCATATCCGCCAGCCGGCCGCCGCAGATCACCAGCGCCTCGTTATAATCCTCCAGAAGAGACAGCGCCTGAGCTCCCGTGGTACATGCCGCCGCCACGGTAAATCCGTTTCTCACAAGGACATTCCGGATGCTTTTTGCATTTTCGATCCTGGAAAAGACCACAATAATGCCCGTCATGCGCCGCCTCCTCTCATGTCCGTCCTGTTTTCCCGAAGGCCGGCCGCATCAGAACCGATACAGGTATTCCCGGATTTCCCAGTCCGTCACCTGCGAACGGTAGCGATTCCATTCCTTCTTTTTTCCTTCGATATATTTGTTCGCTGCATGGCCGCCGAGCGCCCTCCGGATCACCTCGTCCTTCTCCAGCTCCGCCACCGCCTCCGGCAGCGTCTCCGGCAGCCTTCTGATCCCAAGAAGCCTCCTCTCGTCCGCATTCATGGTAAAGATATCGCAGTCCACGCTCTTGGGCGGCTCCGTTTTCTTCCGGATGCCGTCCAGTCCCGCGCACAGGCAGGCCGCAAGGGCAAGGTAAGGATTCGCCGCCGGGTCCGGGCTTCTCAGTTCGATCCGCGTCTCCTCTCCCCTGGGCGAAGGCACCCGGATCAGCGGGCTTCTGCTCGCCCTGCTCCACGCGATATAGGTGGGCGCTTCATAGCCGGGCACCAGCCTCTTATAGGAATTGATCAGCGGATTGGTGACCGCGCTCAGCGCCCGGACATGCTCCATCAGTCCTCCGATAAAATAGTAGGCTTCTCTGCTCAGGCCGTTTTCATCCTCCGGATCCTGGAAAATATTTTTTCCATCCTTTAAAAGCGCCATGTTGATATGCATGCCGGAGCCGTTGACGCCTGCCCGGGGCTTGGGCATGAACGTGGCGTGGAGGCCATGGCGCTTTGCGATCGCCTTCACCGTCAGCTTGAACGTCTGCATGTTGTCCGCCGTCCGCAGCGCCTCCGCGGCCTCAAAATCGATCTCATGCTGGGCGGGAGACGCTTCATGATGAGAGCTTTCCACCACAAAGCCCATTTCCTCCAGCGTCAGTACGATATCCCTTCTTGCGTTCTCTCCCAGATCCAGCGGGCTCACGTCAAAATATCCCGCCTGCTCATGGCTGATCGTCGTCGGCTTCGCGTCGTCGTCCAGATGGAACAGGAAAAATTCGCACTCCGGCCCCACCTGAAAGGTATAGCCCATTTCCGCCGCTTCCTTCAGCGCCCGCTTAAGGATATATCTGGAATCTCCTTCAAACGGGCTCCCGTCCGGGCGGACGATGTCGCAGATCAGACGCGCCACCTTTCCCTGCTGCGGTCTCCACGGAAAGATTTCCAGCGTGTCCGGATCCGGCTTCAGATACAGATCCGAATCCTCGATTCCCGCATAGCCCTCAACCGCCGAACCGTCAAACATGAACCTTCCGTCCAGCGCCTTCTCCAGCTGGCTCACCGTCACCGCCATATTTTTCAGGCTTCCGAACAGATCCGTGAACTGCAGCCGGATGAACTCCACATCCTCTTCCTCTGTCAGCTTCAGAATATCCTCTCTGGTAACATTTCCCATCCGTTTACTCCCATCTGCCGCCCTGCGGCCAGTGCATTTTCAAAAAAAGGCGCTCTTACCCTTCCGGTAAGAGCGCCTTTGCCCTACCACGTATCATAGCAATACGGCCTGTGGTTGTCAACTGTTTTTCCCCGTGTTTGATTCGGTTTGATTCGGTGCTGTTACTGCTCAGCCAGGTCTGCGCATCTACTGCGCAGGCCATACGAAAACATATCGGGAGGAAGCGTCCGGCCATTCCCATTGCCGCACGAGAAAGCCGCCTGCCGCAGGCAATGATCCGTTTTTCCGGATTCTTATCGCAGGATTTTGCCTTTGCCTACGGGCAACTTTCTGATTTTCCTGATTCTTACCGTAGAAAATTGCCTCGCTCTACGGGCAGAAATCCGATTTCCCCGATTCTTACCGTAGAAAATTGCCTCGCTCTACGGGCAGAAATCCGATTTTCCCGATTCGTACCGTAGAAAATTGCCTCGCTCTACGGGCAGAAATCTGATTTTCTCAATTCTTACCGTAGAAAATTGCCTCGCTCTACGGGCAGAAATCCGATTTCCCCGATTCCTACCGTAGGCAACCACCAAAATCTACGGTACAAAACCAGAATTTCCTATTTTGGCCGTAGTGAGATCCCAATCTCTACGGGTCAGCATGCCATTCTTCTGATTTCTGCCGTAGAGGCCTGCCGCAGAAGCGATTCCTGTTCACTGGCCAATGTCAGCAAGTTACGTTTTAAGGTTCGCCTGCTACGTTTTAAGGTTCGCCTGCCAGTGAGCAGGAACCCGGCAGCCTTTTCTCCGGCTCCGCTCACGCCGTCCGCTTCAGCTTCCGCATCTGCACGATATAGCTTGCCACCAGGATCACATCCGCGCCCAGCCAGGCCAGGATCTCCGCATAGAAAATCCCCTCCGCGCCGAAAAACAGCGGGAGCAGCATGGCGGTCCCGGTCCTCATGATGAACTCCGCGATCCCGGAAAGCATGGGAAGCAGCGTGTTTCCCATCCCCTGCAGACAGGAACGGGTGACATGAAGAATATACAGCACAGGAAGAAATACGCTCATGATCGCCAGATAATGATAGGCGATATTCAGCGTCTCGGCGACCTCCTCCGGGTTTCCCGAAACAAACAGACCGAGAATGGCTTTTCCGAACAGAAGCATCGCCGCCGCGATCACAGCCGAGGTGACGACGGCCACCAGAATGGCTGCGTGCATCCCCTTGCTGATCCTTTCGATCTTCCTTGCGCCAAGATTCTGCCCCGTATAAGTCACCATCGCATATCCATAGGACGTGGCAGCCACCTCCAGGATGCCGTACAGCTTGTTCGTTGCGGTAAAGCCAGCGATGAACAGCACGCCGAAGCCGTTAACCACAAACTGCACGATCATGCCGCCTACGGAAATGATGGCGTTCTGGAACGCCATGGGAAGGCCCAGCTTCATCAGATGCAGGCAGAGCCGTCCCTCCATCCGGAAATCCGACCTGGAAAAGGCCAGTACCGGCAGCTTCAGAATGGAAACCAGACAGAAAATCCCGGAACAGACCTGCGCGATCACCGTGGCCCCCGCCGCGCCCGCGATGCCCCAGTGGAACACCAGCACGAAGATCAGATCCAGCGCCACATTGATTAACGCCGCCACCACCATGGCGTACAGAGGCGTTTTCCCGTCTCCCAGCGCGCGCAGGATCGCGGCAAGGATATTATAGGCCATGACTACGGGAATGCCGGCGAACATGATCCTCAGATAGGTCAGGGAATCCCCGATGATCGCGTCCGGCGTCTGCAGAAGCTCCAGCACCGGTCTTGCGGCCGCCTGGCTGATGAGAAGCAGAACCACGGAGGACAGGATCGCCAGCAGGATGGAATTTGCCACCGTTTTTCTCAGCCTGTCATAGATTCCCGCCCCGAATTCGTGGGACATTTTGATCGAAAAGCCCTGCGTAAAGCCCTGGATCGTCCCGAGCACCATCCAGTTCAGCCAGTCCGCCGCTCCAAGGGCGGCAAGCGCCCCCACGCCCAGAGCCTGTCCCACAACCATGGTGTCAACCACCGTATAAAGCTGCTGAAATACATTTCCCAGCATCAGCGGCAGGGAAAATGCCACGATCAGGCCCAGCGGCCTTCCTTCCGTCATACTGTGTGTCCGCGCTGCCATTTTTTCTTACCATTCCTTCCGTTCTTTATGATACCCGTCGCCCTTCCCCGTTCCTGTCAGATCAGGCCGAGAAGCCTCAGATACTCCGCCGCGATCGCCGCATGCCCCGCTTCCGTCGGATGCACGCCGTCCGCCGACAGCTCCTGTGGACCGGCCCCCTTCACGATCATGCGCTGGAACAGCCCGTCCATGGGAAGAAAATAATCCGCGTATTCCCGGGCCAGCCTTCTCGCCGCCTGGATCTTGGGATCCAGATCCTCATGCCAGCAGTCCTTCTGCGGATCCGTTGGAATCAGGAAGGGCTCGATCACCATGAGCTTCGCCTGCGGCAGATCGCGGCGGAGCCATTCCAGAAGCGTCCGATAATTTTTCTCATACGCTTCCGCGCTGGTAGGATCCGCGCTGTCATAACCCCGCCAGGTATCGTTGATGCCGATCAGGATGGAAATAAAATCAGGCTTTACAGCAAGAAAATCCTCCTCGTAGCGCGCCAGCAGATCGCGGGAACGGTTTCCCGATACGCCCCTGTTGATAAACTGCGCGCCGCTTCCCGGATAGAGACAGCGGTAAACCTCAGCCACCTTCGCCGGATACCCCGGCCCCAGGTCATTCGTCGTCCTGTCCCTGTCGCAGTCCGTGATGGAATCCCCCTGAAATAACACTCTTTTCTGCGTAAATACATTTGAGATCATGTCTTTTCCCCTTCTTTTGTCTTTTCTCTTTTTCAGCTGCCAGCGCCCGTCCTGATCCCCTTCCTGCGGTTCGGCCTCCGGCAGAACTGCAACGGCATCCGGTCCTTCCAGGCGCTTCGCGACGGGCCGCAGCATCCCCTTCCGTTTCCGGGCAGTCCGGTTCTTTACAAGCCCGGCGGGCAGGCTTATAATACATTATACTGAAAAAAAAGAAAAACGAAAGAGGCAGATTTATGGCGAACTCCGAAAATCAGAACGACTTTTCCAAAGGAAGCGTTATCGGCAACATTCTCTCCCTTGCGCTCCCCATGACCGTGGCGCAGCTCATCAATATCCTGTACAATGTGGTGGATCGGATGTACATCGGACGCCTCCCGGAAAACGCCACCCTCTCCCTCACGGGACTGGGCCTGTGCATGCCCATCATCTCCGCCGTGATCGCCTTCGCCAACCTGTTCGGCATGGGCGGCGCGCCCCTGTGCTCCATCGCACGGGGCAAAGGAGATCAGAAGGAAGCGGAACGGATCATGGGAAACGCCTTTTCCATGCTGCTTATAACCGGCGTGATTCTGACGGTTATCGGCCTTCTTTTCAAAAAGCCCCTGCTCTACGCCTTCGGCGCCAGCGACGCCACGTATCCGTACGCGAACAGCTATCTGACCATCTATCTGCTTGGGACCATATTCGTCATGACCAGCCTGGGGCTTAACGCCTACATCAACGCCCAGGGCTTCGCCCGCATCGGCATGATGACCACGCTGATCGGAGCGGTTTTAAACATCATTCTTGACCCGGTTTTCATTTTTATTTTCGACATGGGCGTACAGGGAGCGGCCATCGCCACAGTTATCTCCCAGGCGGCCTCCGCGGCCTGGACCTTCCGCTTTCTTACCGGAAACGGAACTATCCTGCGCATCCGCCTCTCCTCCATGAAGCCCCACGGGAAAACCATCGGACAGATCACCTCCCTCGGCCTGTCCGGCTTCATGATGTCCATCACCAACAGCATCGTCCAGGTGGTCTGCAACTCCACCCTCTCTGCCTGCGGCGGCGACCTCTACGTGGGCGTCATGACCGTGGTGAACTCCATCCGCGAGATCGTGACCATGCCCGTAACCGGCGTCACCAACGGCTCCCAGCCCGTCATCAGCTTCAACTACGGCGCGGGAAAGTACGACCGGATCAAAAAAGCCATCCGCTTTATGTCCATCAGCTGCATCGTCTATACCGTCGCCATCTGGGGGATCCTGCACCTGTTCCCCGTATTTTTCATCCATATTTTCAACAACCAGCCCGATCTGGTGGAGGCCGCCGTTCCTTCCATGCAGATCTATTACTTCGGCTTCTTCATGATGTCCCTGCAGTTTTCCGGCCAGACCGTCTTCCAGGCCCTCGGCAAGGCGAAATTCGCCATCTTCTTCTCCATTCTGAGAAAAGTGGTCATCGTCACGCCTCTGACCCTGCTGCTTCCCAGAGTGATCACGCCCGCGGTCAACGGCGTCTTTCTGGCGGAGCCCGTCTCCAACTTCATCGGCGGCGCGGCCTGCTTCATTACCATGCTGGCTGTGGTCGGAAGAGAGCTGGGCAGGGAAAAAGGCGGTAGAGAAAAGGAGAAAAATAAAATTTCCTATTGACTTTTCCTCCACAATCAGATAGAATACAATATGTTGTCGGGAACGACAGCTCTCATAAGGATGTGCGCATAGCTCAGCTGGATAGAGCGTCTGACTACGGATCAGAAGGTCGGGAGTTCGAATCTTCTTGCGCACGCTGAAAAAGACGGTACTTTCTGTACCGTCTTTTTATATATTTGTTTTTACTGTCTCTCCTTTTACGGGCTTATAAGCTCTGCAGATAACGCAGCGCTTTTTCATATTCTTCCAGAGAAGAAAGATGCTCCGCAAACACGGGCATATCCCGATCAATCTCGTCCGCCAGCTGCATAACCTGTTTAAAATTAACCTTTCCCGTTCCTGGAAGCGCTTCCCGGATACAGACAGTCGGTCTCTGTTCAAAAACCACATCCTTTGCATGCACGCTTTTCACATACGGTCCAAGCTTATGGAAGCATTCTCTGATAAAAGCATCACAGTGATGATATCTGGAAAAGCTGGTGATCATATTGGCATAATCCATATGAACCGCAAAACTTTCCCTGTCGATATCCTTCAGCATTTTCAGGTAATCATCCGGGGAATCCGGATGCATCCAGTACATCGGCTCCAGCGTAAAAAAGGTTCTCCGCGGCTTTACGGAATCTATGATATCCCGTGTCGTATCAATGATCTTTTCATAGGTTTCCTGAGAATAATTTTCCTCATAATAGCCGTCCCATACTTCCCCTGCCGCGCCGGAAACATTGACGCAGCACCTTGCGCCGATCTCATCCGCGAAAGCGAGCTGCTCCTTTGCATAGGCAACGGCAGCCTTTCTTTCCGCTTCATCCGAAGCCATTACGTTTTTCCAGATCCCCACCTCTCCGATTATAATATCTTCCTCCTCTGCCAGCCGGAGATACTCCCTTTTTAATTCCTCCGGTTCATCCTTCGTCATCGGAGCCACCGCTGCCCTGACCCTGTATTTTCTGATCAGCGCGATCCATTCCTCCGGATTTTTATGTCCCAGATTATCATTGATTCCAAGTCTCATCCCTTTTCTCCCTTTTTTCTTCATCATATTCCTGAAGGATCTTCAGGCTGCTGCTTGTCCCTATTCTTTCCGCCCCGGCATCGATCATTTTTTTGCAGACTTCCCAGGAACGAATTCCCCCGGCCGCCTTTACTTTTACCGCTCCGCCTGACGCCTCCTTCATCAGCCGGACGTCCTCAGTCTCTGCGCCGCCTGTCCCGAATCCCGTGCTTGTCTTAATATAATCAGGTCTGACCTTTGCCGCAATCTGCGCTACATTTCTGATCTCTTCTTTTGTCAGATAACAGTTCTCAAAAATGACCTTGCAGACAACGCCTGCCTTTCTGCACGTTTGAACCATTCGTTCCATCTCATCTTCTATATATGCATAATTTCCGTTTTTTACTTCCCCAATGTTAATAACATAATCAATCTCGTCCGCACCGTTCTGAATGGCATTTTCCGCTTCATAAACCTTTGCCCCAATCGTAGTCTGACCCAAAGGAAACGAAATCGCAGCTCCTACATGTACGCCTGTTCCTCTTAATCTTTCCCTGCAAAATGCGACAGGCGCCGAATTGATCGCCACCATTGCGAAATGATTTTCTTCCGCTTCCGAACACAACTGCTCCAGCATGGTATGATCCGCATAAGGCTTCAGGCATGTATGGTCGAACATGCTGCAAAGCTGCTGTCTTGTTACATCTGTGCTGTTCATATGTGATCCTCCTTCATACCTCGTCCGGTATTCTCATACGTCAACCACAACGACCTCGATGTCGGCATCCTCTATCGCTTTCAGGCTTTTTCTGTCAGCTCCGGCATCCGTGATAAAGACGTCCACATCAGAAATATCCGCATATTTTGTAAAAGATACATTATTCATCTTACTATGATCCGCCAGAAGGACTTTATGCGTCGAATGTGCGATCAGGCACTTTTTAATCCTTGCTGTGTCAAAGTTCGGCGTTGTCAGACCCTTTTGGGCATCTACTCCGTTACCTGCCAGAAAAAGCACGTCCAGATATAAATTCTCCAGTGTCCGGAGCGCCG
>DXDD01000062.1 GCA_019115665.1 Candidatus Eisenbergiella pullistercoris
CCAGCATAATACCAAATATTCTTTTTTCGATATCGCTCTGAATGTAGGAAAAGTGCTCATCGCAATAATAGAAGCTGCTTTCCCTGGCGATCATGGCGGCAAGGAACATGGATACGTCAATCCCTTCCGCCGTACCGCTGGAAAGAACCTCGCGATTTAAGAGCTTTCCTTCCTGAATGATAATTTCGGTATTCCCGCGTCGAATGATAAAAGTATCCTTCAGGTCTTTTGCGAGAGAGATGTCCTGAAGCGTCGGATCCAGCGTCCCGATCACAGCGCGAAGGGTTTTGAGGAGGATGTTCTTACCGGTTCCGCTTAATTTCAGCGATTTTTCTATTTCCGGATAGGCAAAGCGGTATTGGAATCCGCCGGTCAGCCTTTTCAGGGATGCTGCAGAGCGGAGCGCTTCTTTTGTGTGGTCTTCCAGTTTTTTGACGCATTTCCCGTAGGAATCCATGATGCCGATTTCGGCCGTATGATACTGGATAACCACATCATTGGAGACAGGATCGATTTCTCCGGAGAATCTCTGCAGACGATAATCTCCATTTACGAAATCAATAGAGAAAGTGCCTTTTGGGGAAGATACCATTTCGCAAAGGAGAGAAGGATTTCCGCCTGTCATGTATTCAAAAATGCGAAGCAGAGCTTTTCCCAGGCTGGTTTTTCCGGTTGCATTTGCGCCCATAAGGACGACTGCTTTCTTGTAGCGGAAACGTTCTCTGCCCTTCAGATGTTCCGCATCGATGATGGAATTGACGATTTTTTTCGGATAACTGAAATTTATGGAAAAATCATGGAATCCGTAGATCCCGTCTAGAAAAAGGTTCATCAGGATCATTTTATCACTCCTTCAATCATTACTTCGTAAATTCTGAAAAAATGATAGCATATTTCAGGCCGGTTTTCAAGTTCTCCGCGGCGCCGCCTCCGTCTGCTTCTGCGGCGCCGCCGCCGCCGACCCTCTCTCCATCAGCCTCGCGTGCAGCAGAAGGGTGCCGATGGCCACGCCGTTCATCAGGCTGTCCAGGGCGTAGTAGCCGCTCTTTCCAAGCTGAATGCGTTCCTGGCGGACGGTGGTCAGCGGCGGGGAGGTGTAGGCGCACATGGGCAGGTCGTCGAAGCCCGTGACGCTGATGTCTGCGGGGACGCGCAGTCCGAGCTGCTGGCACTGGACCATGACGGCGTTCGCCAGCAGGTCGTGGCTGCAGACGATGGCCGTCGCGCCCTGCTCCAGCAGGCGGGGAAGCTGCTTTTCCAGACACTGGGTGATATAATAGGAGCTTCCCGTGAGCGCGGGATCCGCCTTCAGGCCGTTCTGGCGCATGGCGTGAAAAAAGGCGGAATGGCGCACCTGCATGATATGGGAGCCAAGTGCGCCGCTCAGATAACCGATCTTCCTGTGTCCCAGCGCCTTCAGACGGGACACGGTCAGTTCCATCCCTTCATTATTGTCGATTCCCACATAAGCCATACGCGGATTGGTCATAATATAGTTGTCATACAGCACGGCGGGCGTCCGGGCGGTCTCAAAGTCCTTCATCCACGGGTCGCTTAAAGAGAAACCCAGGACGAACGCGCCCGGATAGTCGTGCTTCATCATGAAAACATCATAGGGAACCGATTTCTGCAGCCGTTCCGAAACATCCACGATCTCTACGCGGTATCCCGCAGGCTCCGCCATCTGGCGGAAGCCGAGGATGATCTCGTATCCGAACTGATGAGGCTCCTGATATTCCAGATTTTCCGTGAGAATGCAGAGCTTCCGGCTGTCCTTCCTGCGGATCCTGGTATATCCCATTTCCACCGCGGTCTCCAGAATCGTTTTTTGTAAAGTTTCGCTGATATCCGGCGCGCCGTTGAGCGCTTTGGAAACCGTTCCCTTTGAAACGCCGAGCCTGTCGGCAATATCCTGAATTGTCGCCATGTTTTCCTCTTTTCCGGTGCGGTCCTGTTTTCGGGCTGTTTCTGAATTCCATTATAGAAGGAGGGGAGGGGAATGGCAATCGGTTTTTGGAGGAGATAAAAAAGTTTCGTAAAGTTGTGAAAAAAGCCGAAAAGGAATTGGTAAACATTGCTGAAAATGCCCGCCTGAAACTGTTTAAAAAAGAGAAAACGCCATGAATATGGAAAACGGCATTGACGAATCAGACGGGTGGGTTTACTATGAGGTCAGAACGAAACATTACGAAACATTTTCGGCGGTTTCAAGGAAAAGTGTTTCGGAAAATACGACGCTTCGGCATGGAGGTAAAAATGAGGAAAAGAGGAGCAGCGCTTTTACTGGCGGCGGCGCTGGCCGTCACGGGACTTGCGGGATGCGGCGCGTCCTCCGGGGAGACGGCGTCCGGAGGGGAAAAGGTAAGGCTGATGGTCTGGTCTCCGCAGAACGATCAGTCGAAGGACAACGGAGAGTGGCTTCAGACCATGTGCGAAGCCTTTGCGGAGGAGCATCCGGAATGGGATATCACCTTTGTCTACGGCGTGGCGGATGAGGCCAGCGCTGCCGGACAGGTATCGCAGGATCCGGAGGCGAGCGCGGACGTGTTCATGTTCGCAAACGATACCCTGACCACGCTGACGGACGCCAGCGCGCTGGCGAAGTTCGGCGGGAAGTACCGGGAGGAGATCGAGAGCATGAACACGCCGGAGGTGCTGGATTCCCTGATCATGGATGACGATCTGTACGGGGTTCCCTTTACCACCAATACCTGGTTCATGTACTATGACAAGAGCGTTTTTTCCGAAGAGGATATTCAGAATCTGGATACCATGCTGGAGAAGGGCGTGGTTTCCTTCCCCTTCACCAATTCCTGGTATCTGCCGGCCTTTTATCTGGGAAACGGCTGTACGCTGTTCGGGGACGGAACGGATGAAGCGGCCGGCGTGGATTTCGGCGGACAGAAGGCGGTGGATGTGACCAATTATCTGATCGATTTGAGAAACCATCCCAACTTCCGCATCGACGCGGACGGTTCCGGCATTGCGGGGCTTCGTGACGGCAGCATCAACGCCATGTTCTCCGGCTCCTGGGACGCCAACGCGGTGAAGGAGGCGCTGGGAGACAACATGGGCGTGGCCTCTCTTCCCACGTTTACCCTGAACGGAGAAGAAAAGCAGATGCTTGCCTACGCGGGTTCCAAGGCCATCGGGGTGAATCCGAACGCGAAGAATATGGTGGCCGCGGTGGAGCTTGCGGTGTTCCTGGCTTCTCCGGAGGCGCAGAAGGCGCACTATGAGATGTGCGGCGTGGTTCCCTGCAATACGCAGCTGCTTTCCGAAGAAGCGATCCAGGCGGACGAGGTGGTGACGGCGCAGAACGACACCTTTAACGACACCTCCATCCTGCAGCCCTTCGTTTCTAAGATGAACAACTGCTGGACGCCCGTGGAAAACATGGGAAAATCCATCCGGAATGAGAGCGTAACTCATGAAAACGCGGCGGAGCAGACGGAACAGATGAATGAAGCGATGAACAGCGACGGGATCTGACCGGCGCGGGCGGATTCCCAAGGAGGAGGAAAAAGGGTATGTCATTTTTCAGGAAAAAAGCGGATGAGTTCACGACTCCCTATACCTGTATGGCCGCCATCAAAAACGGCGGACCGGAAACGAAGCTTTCCATGCTGGTGATGGGACTTGGAAATTTTGTACACGGCCAGAAAATAAAAGGCCTGTTGTTTCTGGCGATAGAGGTCGCGTATCTGGTGTTCATGGCGGTGAACGGGATCGGATTTTTAAGCATGCTTCCTTCCCTGGGAAGCGTGCCGCAGGAGGAGATCTGGGACGAGGTCAATCAGGTGTATGTCTATACAAAGGGAGATCAGTCCGTACTGATCCTTCTGTACGGCGTGGCCACGGTGCTTCTGACCCTTCTGATGTTCTGGGCCTGGAGGGGCGCGTTAAAGAGCGCGTACCGGGTGGAATGCCTGGCGAAGCAGAGAAAACATATCAATACGTTTTCACAGGATGTAAAAAGCCTGCTGAATGAGAACCTGTACCGGCTCCTGATGACGCCGCCGATGATCTTCATTTTCGCGTTTACCATCCTGCCGCTGATCTTCATGATCTGCATGGCGTTTACCAGCTACAGCAAGCTGGACAACCATCTGATGCTCTTTGACTGGGTGGGACTGGAGAATTTCCGGACGCTGTTCGATTCCAGCAGCATCCTGGGAAGCACCTTCTGGTCCGTGCTGATCTGGACGCTGGTGTGGGCGTTTTTCGCCACCTTTACCAATTATATTTTCGGCATGATCCTTTCGCTGCTGATCAACCGGAAGGACACGAAGGCCAAGGGCTTCTGGCGGTTCTGCTTTGTGCTTTCCTGCGCGGTTCCCATGTTCGTATCCCTCCTGATCATGCGGACCATGCTGCAGCCGGAGGGCGCGGTGAACGTGCTGCTGCGCAACATCGGACTGATCGCCCCCGACGCCAGCCTTCCCTTCTTCACGGATCCCACCTGGGCGCGGGTGACGGTGATCGTGGTCAATATCTGGGTGGGCGTTCCCTATACGCTGCTGCAGCTGACCGGCGTGCTGCAGAACATTCCCGCGGAGCTGTATGAGGCGGCCCGGGTGGACGGCGCGAACGCGGTCCAGATCTTTTTCAAGATCACGCTGCCCTATATGCTGTATGTGACCACCCCGTATCTGATCACCACGTTTACGGGAAATGTGAATAACTTCAACGTCATTTATCTGCTTTCGGGAGGGGATCCGGTCACGAACCTGTCCTCCACGGCCGGAAGCACGGACCTGCTGGTGACCTGGCTGTACAAGCTGACCATCGACAAGCAGTATTATAATGTGGGCTCTGTCATCGGCATTCTGACGTTCATCATTCTGGCGGTGGGCGCGCTCCTTACCTACCGCAGCAGCAGGTCCTACAAAGAGGAAGGGGGATTTTAAGTCATGAATCAAAAGAAATATGCCTCCGCGAAGAGAAAGCGTTTCATCAACAATACGGCGGTCCATGTGATCCTGGGCATTCTCGCCGTGATCTGGGTGTTCCCGATCCTGTGGGTCATCCTCACCAGCTTCCGGGCGGAAAAGGGCTCCTACGTGTCCACCTTCTTCCCTCAGTCCTATACGCTGGACAATTATGTGAAGCTGTTCACGGATACCACGATCCTGAATTTCCCGCAGATGTTCATGAACACCCTGTTCATTTCCGTCTGCTCCTGCATCCTGGCGGCCTTCTATACGCTGGCGGTGTCCTACTGCCTGTCCCGGCTGCGCTTTAAGCTGCGCAAGCCCTATATGAACATGGCGATGATCCTGGGGCTGTTCCCCGGCTTCATGTCCATGGTGGCGGTTTACTTCATCCTGAAGGCTCTGGGCCTGACGGAAGGAAACCTGATCCGCCTGGCGCTGATTCTGGTCTATTCCGGCGGCGCGGGCCTGGGCTTCCAGATCGCGAAGGGCTTCTTCGATACCATCCCCTTCGCCATCGACGAAGCGGCCCTGCTGGACGGCTGTACCAGGTGGCAGATTTTCAGCAAGATTACGCTCCCGCTGAGTAAGCCGATCATCATCTATACCATACTGACGGCCTTCATGAGTCCCTGGCTGGACTTCATCTTCGCGAAGGTCATCTGCCGGGCCAATTCGGACCAGTATACCGTGGCCATCGGTCTGTGGAAGATGCTGGAAAAAGAATACATCGACAGCTGGTATACCAGCTTTGCCGCTGGCGCCGTCCTGATCTCCATTCCCATTTCCATTCTGTTTCTGAGCCTGCAGAGATTCTATGTGGACGGCGTATCCGGAGCGGTGAAGGGCTGAGCGTGCCCGGAAGGGGGCGGAAGCCTGCATGAGGGAAGCGGAGCCGGTTCCGCTTCCCGCGCCTTCGGCGCGCGGCCGGGGCAGGAAGCGCGGAATTTTGAAAATGGAATGACTGACGAGAGGCTGCGGCACATCCCGGTGTGCTTTATGCGGATTCCTCCGGCCTGTGCCCGGCCTCTTTTCCTTCCTGAAAAGGATTCGTCTTGAAAAGGAACACGAAATGAAGAAGACAGCATTGGAATGGAAAAAAATATACGGCAGCCCGGATTTTCACCGGGAATATTTGTACGAAGGGAAGCTGGGCTTTTTTTATGAAAACGCGGAAAACGTTTTCCAGGAAAGCGCCTCCCGGAAAGAGTCTTCCAGGGAAAGTGTATTCCGCATCTGGAGTCCCTTCGCGAAACAGGCGCAGCTGCGTCTGTTCCGGGATGGAAGCGGAGGGGAGCCCTTCGCGGCCTTTCCCATGAAACGGCTGGAAAAAGGCGTCTGGGAATACCGCGCGGCGGAGGACCTTCACGGGATCTACTATGATTTTATCCTTGAGCTGGACGGGGAAAGGGTACAGACCACGGACCCTTACGCGAAGGCCTGCGGGATCAATGGAAAGCGCAGCATGGCAGCGGATCTGCGCCGGACGGACCCGGAGGGCTGGGAAGGAGACCTGGCGCCGGAGAACGGGCCGGAGCAGGTGATCTGGGAAACCCATGTGAAGGAATTTTCCTGGGATCCGGCCGGCGGCTTTCCGGAGGAGGTCCGGGGAAAATACCGTGCCTTCTGCTGCGAAGATACCACCCTGCGCGGGGACGGCGTTCATCCCACGGGGCTTTCCTGGCTGAAGGAGCTGGGCGTGACCCATGTGCAGCTCATGCCGGTCTATGATTACGGTTCCGTGGACGAGGCGGGAGATCCCGCGCAGTTTAACTGGGGCTATGATCCCATGAACTGGAACGTGCCGGAGGGCTCCTATTCCTCCGATCCCGCGCACGGAGAGGTCCGGATCCGGGAGCTGAAGGAGGCCGTGCAGAGCCTGCACCGGCAGGGCTTCCGGGTGACCATGGACGTGGTCTACAATCATACCTACAGTCTGGAGACTGCCCTTCAGAAAACGGCTCCCTGGTATTATTACCGGGTGAAGGAGGATGGGACCGTGTCAAACGGCTCCGCCTGCGGAAACGACATAGCGTCGGAGCGGCCCATGTGCGCGAAGCTGATTCTGGAAAGCGTGCTGTATTGGGCGGAGGAATATCATATGGACGGCTTCCGCTTCGATCTGATGGGGCTTCTGGACGTGGAGCTGATGAACCGGATCAGGACCGCGCTGGATGAACGGTTCGGAAAAGGGGAAAAACTGGCGTACGGAGAGCCCTGGGCAGCCGGATACACGGCGATGGAGAAGGGCTTCCGCCAGGCGGTTAAAAACAATGTGAGGCACCTGGATGAAAACATCGGCATTTTTTCCGACAGAACGAGGGACGCGGTCCGGGGGAGCGTGTTCCGCCTGAAGGAACCCGGCTTCGTAAACGGGGCGCAGGGGATGGAGGGCGCCATCCTCAACAGCGCGAAGGCCTGGCAGGGAAGCCGGGGAGCGCGGATGCTTGCTCCTTCTCAGACCATCACCTATATTTCCGCCCATGACAACCAGACGCTGTGGGACAAGCTGGCGGAAACCACGCCGGACGAGGAAGAAAGAAGGCGGCAGTACCGGCTGGCGGCGGGTATTTATCTTACCTGCCAGGGAAGGTTGTTCTTCCTGTCCGGGGAGGAAGCCGCCCGCACCAAGGGCGGGCTGGAGGATTCCTACAACGCGTCCATCGAGATCAACCGGCTGGACTGGGAGCGGGCCTGGCGGGAAAGAGAGCTTGTAGATTATTACAGGGGCCTGATCGCGCTGAGAAAGCAGCTGCCCGGCCTGTGCGACAAGAGCCCGCAGGCGGAGGGACGGATCCGCACGGCGTGGAAAAGAAAGGGCTTCGCGGGCTTTTATGTGGATAACCGCAGAGACGGAGAGGACAGTCCGTGGAAAACCCTCTGCATTCTGTACAACCGAAGGAAAAAGCCGGTGCGCGTTCCGCTGGAAGGAGACGGCTGGGAAGCGCTTGCGGACGGGAGGGACAGCTTTCTGTGGAAAAAGCCGGAGCGGGTCCGGAAGGAAGCGCAGGTGGAAGCGGTGAGCATTCTGGTGCTGGGAAAGAGGGAAAAATAAGACGGAAAGGCAGGCAGACGGAATGAAATGGACGTATGGAAAGCAGGACTGGAAGCTTACAGCCTGCGGGAAGTCCCCGGCCCCTTCGGAGGAAGGCTGCGCCAGGGGACTGGAAAACTGTTATCTGATGACCAACGGGCTGGGCGGCTTTTCCTCCCTGACCATGACGGGCGCGGCGGCGCGCAATGACCACGCCTTTCTGATGGCCTGCGCGCAGGCCCCAATCACCGGTACAATCTGGTGCACCGCCTGAAGGAGGAGCTGATCCTTGCGGAAAAGGACGGCGGTGGGGAACCGGGAGCCGGGGCGGGAGCGGATATCGGCGAACGTGCAGGGGCGGATGCAGGGACGGAACCGGGAGCCGGAACGGGACGGGAAACCCGGAGGATACTCTCCACCCAGGAATTTGCCGGCCGGGAGCCGGAAACGGGCTGCCGTTATCTGAGCTTTTTTTCCTGGGAGGATACGCCGGTGTGGAGATTTCTCACAGACGGCGTGGAGATCGTCAAGGAGGCCGGGCTGGAGCACGGCTCCAACCGGGCGGCCCTCCGGTATGAGATCACAAACCGCAGCAGGAAGATGGCGACGCTTCGGGTGACGCCTTTTTACCAGTTCGTTCCCAAGGGAAAGGATATGGAAGCGGATCAGCGGATCGTGAGCGCGCCCTCCGGACGGATCCGTGCGGAGGGTGCCGCGCCCGGCTGTCCGGAGCTGTACCTTCGCACGAACGGGGAGCGGGAGAACATTCCCCGTGTGCAGGAAACGCTGTACTACCGCTATGACGCCTGCGACGGGAGACGGGAAACGGGACGGACGCAGACGGATCACAGGATCTGCATGGCGGTTCCTGCCGGAGAAACCCGGACGCTGGAGATCGTCTTTGAAACGGAGCCTTCGGACAGGGGCGCGGGCCGGATCCTTACGGATATGAAGGAGAGAAGAAAGGCCCTCCGCCAGCGGGCGCATTTCCTCTCGGAAACGGCGGGCGCTCTGGCCGCGGCCGCGGATCAGTTCGTTTCCGGAAGGGATTCCACCAGAGGGGAAACCATTCTGGCGGGCTATCCTTTCTTTGAGGACTGGGGAAGGGATACCATGATCGCCCTGCCCGGCGTCTGTCTGAGCACGGGGCGGTATGAAACGGCCAAAAGCATCCTGCGCACCTTTGCGGTGAACGAGCGGGACGGCCTGATGCCCAACCTGTTTCCGGAGGGCGGAAACGAGCCTATGTACAACACGGCGGACGCGGCCCTGCTCTTTATCAACTGCGTCTACCTGTATTACCGGAAAACCCGGGACGCGGCCTTTGTGAAGGAGATGTACCCGGTGATGGAGCGCATCGTGACGGGCTACAGGCAGGGCACCCGCTTCGGCATCCACATGGACGACGACGGCCTGATCGCGGCGGGGCAGGGGCTGGATCAGGTGACCTGGATGGACGTGCGGGTGGGGGAGATCCTTCCCACCCCGCGCCACGGAAAGCCGGTAGAGATCAACGCCTACTGGTACAACGCCCTGCGGATCATGGAGGAGCTTGGAGCGGAGGCCGGTTCGGAGCGCCCCGCCGGGAACGGCGCGGATGTTTTGAAACAGGCCGAAGCTTCGGAGACAGGCGCTGCGGGCACAGGCGCTGCGGGCACTCCGGCGGCCGGAAATCCCGATTACGGCGCGCTGGCGGAACGGGTGAAGCGCTCCTTCACGGAAAAGTTCTGGGATGAAAAGAGGGGCTGTCTGAGGGACGTGATTTTGGAGGGATTTCCGAAGGCCGAAACGGGCGGCGGCTTTTCAAAGTCTGAAACGGGAGGCGGATTCCCGCCGGACGCCGCCCACGCGCAGGAGCAGCTTCGCTGCAATCAGATCTGGGCGGTGTCCCTGCCCTTCACCATGCTGGCTCCTGAGAAGGAGCGGCGGATCGTGGAAACGGTCTTTGAAAAGCTTTATACACCCTATGGCCTGCGGACGCTGGAAGCACAGGACAGAGAGTTTCACCCCTTCTACGGCGGCCCCATGGAGGAACGGGATATGGCCTACCACCAGGGAACGGTATGGGTGTTCCCGCTCGGCGCTTACTATCTGGCATACCTGAAGGTGCATGACTGCAGCGAAGAAGCCAAACAGACGGTGAAGGAGCAGCTGGAAACGCTGGAGCCCGCCCTGCGGGAGGGCTGCATCGGACAGCTTCCGGAGATCTATGACGGAGAAAACCCGGTTTCCTCAAAGGGCTGCTTCGCCCAGGCCTGGAGCGTGGGAGAGATCCTGCGGGTGTATGAGGCGCTGGAGAAGGAAGGGTGAGCGGTAAGTACACAAGGATCTTCCGCAGGGTCTTCCACGGAATCCTCGCCCATATACGGTTGAAAAGCGAAAAAATGGATTCATAACCGTACAAAAATCCATTTTTTACGGATCCAATCCCGGAAAATGATGTTCTGAACCGTACTTTTCATGGTGTGATACGGATAAAAGATCGAAAAATGTGTTTTTAACCGTACCGGATAGCCCGAAAGTACGGTTCTGAATACAAAAATCCTGTTTCTGACCGTATTGTCGAAAAAAAGAGGCGAAAAAGTACGGTTAAGGATCGGAAAATCCTTTTTTTAACCGTCCCTTCAGACTTTTTGTACGGTTATACCAATGCAGATTCTCGTTTTATACCGTACCGGAGCATCCTGCCGGGTGTCAGGCTGGGGGGACGAAATAGGAAAAAGAATCAGCCGGAACATTTTCCCGCCCCATGAAAAGTAATACACTGTGCACGATTTTTGGAAAATCCTTCCTCCCATCCGGTGTTAAGGACGGGCGGAATGTGGTAGAATAAGCAGGAAATGAAAAAGGCAGATTGAAAAAATGTACCGGACGGCGCATTCCCGGCCGCAGTTTTGCGCGGGAGCAGCCGGCAGGGAGGCGCACGAACTGCGTTCGTGCAGGATTCAATGCCACCAGAGACGGCAGAAGGAGAGGTAAACATGGAAAAAGAACTGGAACTTTTTTTACAGGAAAAATTCGGAAAGTCCATTCAGGATGCGTCCAATGAGGAAATCTATGCGGCGCTTCTGGGCATCACCAAAAAGAGAATGGAAGGAATGAAAAGAAACGAGGGAAGCCGGAAGCTGTATTATATTTCCGCAGAGTTCCTCATCGGCAAGCTGCTTTCCAACAACCTGATCAATCTGGGGCTGTTTGAGGAAATCAGAGATGTGCTGAAGAAGTATGGAAAGGACATCACCGAGATTGAGGAGATCGAGCCGGAGCCCTCTCTGGGAAACGGCGGCCTGGGAAGGCTTGCTGCTTGCTTCCTGGATTCCATCGCGACGCTTGGGCTGCCCGGAGACGGCGTGGGACTGAACTATCACGACGGCCTGTTCCTGCAGAAATTTAAGGACAACAAGCAGGATGAGGAAAAGAATCCCTGGATCACACCGGAAAGCTGGCTGACCCGGACGGAGCGCCATTTTGAAGTGCCCTTTAAGGATTTCACCGTGACCTCCACCATGTATGACATCGACGTGCCGGGGTATCAGCAGAACGGCTGCAACCGCCTGCATCTGTTCGATCTGGACAGCGTGGATGAAAACATGATCGGAAACGGAATTAATTTTGACAAAAATGATATCAGAAGAAATCTGACCCTCTTCCTGTATCCCGATGACAGCGATGAGGCCGGACAGCTTCTGAGAATCTATCAGCAGTATTTCATGGTGAGCAACGCGGCTCAGCTCATCCTTGCGGAAGCGGAGGAGAGAGGGGTGAACCTGTATCACCTGCATGAGCATGTGAGCATCCAGATCAACGATACCCATCCCACCATGGTGATTCCGGAGCTGATCCGTCTGCTGGAAGCGAGAGGCTTCAATGCGGATACGGCGGTGGATGTGGTGAGAAAGACCTGTGCCTACACCAATCACACCATTCTGGCGGAGGCGCTGGAGAAATGGCCCGTTTCCTATCTGGAAAAGGTGGTTCCCCACCTGCTTCCCATCATCCGCGACCTGGATGCCAGGGTGAGAAGGGACTTCCATGACGAGCGGGTTTATATCATCGACAAGGAAAACCGGGTACACATGGCCCACATCGACATCCATTACGGCTATGCGGTGAACGGCGTGGCGGCGCTTCACACAGAGATCCTGAAAAATTCCGAGCTGAAGCCCTTCTATGACATTTATCCGCAGAAGTTCAACAACAAGACCAACGGCATCACCTTCCGCAGATGGCTGGTGCACTGCAACCACAGGCTCTCCGATTATCTGGGAAGCCTGATCGGCACGGATTTCGTGAAGGACGCCGCCCATCTGGAAAAGCTGCTGGCTTACCAGGACGATGAAACGGTTTTAAACCGCCTGCTTGAGATCAAGGCGGAGGCCAAAGCGGACCTGAAGCGCTATCTGAAGCAGACGCAGGATCTGGACATCGATGAAAACTCCATTTTCGACATCCAGATCAAGCGCCTCCACGAGTACAAGAGGCAGCAGATGAACGCCCTGTACGCCATTTACAAATATAAGGAGATCAAGAAGGGCAATCTGCCGAAGCGTCCCATCACCATGATTTTCGGTGCGAAGGCGGCCCCGGCCTATATCATCGCCAAGGATATCATCCATCTGATCCTCTGCCTGCAGCAGCTCATCGACAATGATCCGCAGGTGAGCCCGTACCTGAAGCTGGTGATGGTGGAAAATTATAACGTGACCAAAGCGGAGAAGCTGATCCCCGCCGCGGACATTTCCGAGCAGATTTCCCTGGCTTCCAAGGAGGCTTCCGGAACGGGCAACATGAAGATGATGCTCAACGGCGCGGTGACGCTGGGAACTCTGGACGGCGCAAACGTGGAGATCCACGATCTGGTGGGCGA
>DXDD01000063.1 GCA_019115665.1 Candidatus Eisenbergiella pullistercoris
TATACAAGCTCCTTTCCATGTTATTGGCCGAATGGCCATACATATCCCTGTAAGGATTTCTGCTGACTTTATAGTAACACAATTTCGGACAGACAGAAACACTTGATTTTTCTTCAAAAATATGTACTATAATGGTTACTGTTCCGGCCGGAGTCAGACGTTTCCTGTCTGATGCGTCAGAACATGAGCAGTAACCCGTAAGGTGGGATATCAATGGAAAGGACGGTGCATGATGAAGAAAAATCTGAGAAAAATGCTCTCTTATTATAAACCCTATCTGGGGATTTTCATGGCGGACATGTTTTTTGCCCTGGGAGCGGCGGCGGTGTCCCTGATCGTGCCGCTGGTGGTGCGTTTTATTACATCGGAGGTGATCTACCGTGAGAGCGGCCAGGCGTTCCAGACTATTATGCGGCTGGGGATCATCCTGCTAATTTTGATCGCCGGGCAGATGTACTGCAATTATTTTATTGGAAATTACGGCCATGTAATGGGGGCGAAGATCGAGTACGATATGCGGGCGGAGATTTTCGGCCATTACCAGAAGCTGTCGTTTACCTTCTATGACGAGCAGAAGGTGGGGCAGCTGATGTCCCGGATCACCTCGGATCTGTTTGACATCACGGAGCTTCTGCATCACGGGCCGGAGAATATTGTCATTTCCATTATCAAGATCATCGGCGCTTTTGTGATCATGATGGGAATCAGCCCGCGGCTGACGCTGGCGGCTTTTGCGCTGGTGCCGTTTATGCTGGTTTACGCCTACATTTTTAACCGGAAAATGAAGAAGGCGTTTCGCATGAACCGGATCAGGATCGCCGATATCAACAGCCAGATCGAGGATAACCTGTCGGGAATCCGCGTGGTGAAATCCTTCGCCAACGAGGATGTGGAAAATGAAAAGTTCAAAAAAGGAAATAACGGCTTTTTAGAGGCAAAGAAAAACAGCTACCGCTATATGGGCGGTTATCAGGGAGGGCTGACCGCCTTTACCATGGCCATTACGGTGGTGGTGATCATGGCGGGAGGCGTGATGATCACCCGGGGCACCGGTTCCATCACCGACCTGGTGACCTTCCTTTTATATATCAACGTGTTTACGGAGCCCATCAAGACGCTGATCGATTTTACGGAGCAGTTCCAGAACGGCTACTCCGGATTTGAGCGGTTTATGGAGATGATGTCGGTGGAACCGGATATCCAGGATCAGCCGGACGCCCTGCCGCTGAAGGATGTGAAGGGGGATATCGCTTTTGAGGACGTCAGCTTCCACTATGCGGACAGCGACCAGATGGTGTTAAACCATGTGGATCTTTCCGTGAAAGCGGGAGAATATATTGCCCTGGTGGGAAGCTCCGGCGCCGGGAAAAGTACCCTCTGCAGCCTGATCCCCCGCTTTTATGATGTGAGCGAAGGCCGGATTTTAGTGGACGGCCGGGATATCCGCAAACTGAAGCTGAAGGATCTGCGCAGCCAGATCGGCATTGTGCAGCAGGATGTATATCTGTTCGCAGGTACGATCCTGGAGAATATCAGCTACGGCAAGCCGGACGCTACCCGGGAGGAAGTGATCGAGGCGGCGAAGGAGGCCAACGCCCATGAGTTTATCATGAGCTTCCCGGACGGATACGATACCGATATCGGACAGCGGGGCGTGAAGCTTTCCGGCGGCCAGAAGCAGCGGCTTTCCATTGCCCGGGTGTTCCTGAAAAACCCGCCCATCCTGATTTTTGACGAGGCTACCTCCGCCCTGGATAACGAGAGTGAAAAGGTTGTGCAGGATTCCCTGGAAAAGCTGGCGAAAAACCGGACCACCTTCGTGATCGCCCACCGTCTTTCCACCATCCGCAACGCGGAACGGATTTTAGTGCTGACCGATAACGGGATCGAGGAGAGCGGCACCCACAGGCAGCTGCTGGAGCGGGGCGGAATTTATAAAAAATTATATGAAATGCAGTGGGCCTGATCCGGCCGGGCAGAGAAAAAATGGGACTCCCGGCGGGCTTGACATTTTCCGCATTGCGCCGTAAACTGTTAGTCAGCGTAAACAGGATGCTGCGCTGCGTCAGAAAACAGGCGGGGCTGTGTCTGTAAAAAGCGCGGCAAAACAGGATACAGGTAAAACAGAAAGAAGGAAGAAACATGACAAAGATTGATATTGTTTCCGGATTTTTAGGAGCAGGCAAGACGACTCTGATCAAGAAAATGCTGGAGGAGGTTTTCAGCGGCGAAAAGGTCGTCCTGGTAGAGAATGAGTATGGGGAAGTGGGCATCGACGGCGGATTTTTGAAGGATTCCGGGATTGAGATCCGGGAGCTGAATTCCGGCTGCATCTGCTGTTCCCTGGTGGGAAATTTCAGCAGGAGCTTAAAAGAGGTGATCGAGACCTACCATCCGGACCGGATTCTGATCGAGCCCTCCGGCGTGGGCAAGCTTTCCGATGTAATGAGTTCTGTCAAAAAGATGGAAGGGGACTACGGAGATGTGAAGCTGAACGCCCTGGTGACGGTTGCCAACGCCATGAAGGTTTCCAAACAGATGAAAGCCTTCGGCGAGTTTTTCAATAACCAGATCGAGAATGCCACCACGATCGTGCTGAGCCGTACACAGAATGCAAAGCCGGAGAAGTTAGAGCTGTCTGTCCATCAGATCCAGCAGCTGAACCCGAAGGCCGCGATCATTACCACACCCTGGGATGAGATCACGGGAGGGCAGATCCTGAAGGTGATCGAGGGGCAGAAGTCCCTGATGGATGAGATGATGGCAGAGTTTGAGGCTGATCATGAGCATCATCACGACCATGACCACGA